>JBEEIV010000026.1:0-4922 GCA_041169645.1 Bacteroidota bacterium | reverse complement strand
CGCTCCTTGGGACATTATCAACCGTAGAAACGAAGTTGCAGTGGAAATCATCCCATAATTTCCGTGTTGGTTTTATGCTAACATCTGATTGATTATTGCTAATTTTCGGGAAGAACAATGTGTATTTTCGACTAGTAAAGCAATAAACATGTACCCTTACCAAATCAAAAGCCTTGAGGATTACCATCAAGCATATCAAAAAAGCGTCGAGCAACCAGAAGCATTTTGGGCGGAAATCGCTGAAAACTTTGTCTGGAAAAAGAAGTGGGAAAAAGTACTGGAATGGAATTTTACCCAACCGTCTGTAAAATGGTTTCAAGGCGGCACCTTGAACATCACCGAAAATTGCTTGGATCGCCACTTGGAAATACGTGGGAACGAAACCGCGCTTATTTGGGAATCAAATGATCCCCGGGAAGCTTCGAGGACTTTTTCTTATTCAGAGTTACACCACAAAGTCATGCAGTTTGCTCACGTCCTTCAAAACAACGGCGTAAAAAAAGGTGACCGTGTGTGTATTTATATGGGCATGATTCCCGAATTAAAGATTGCAACCTTGGCTTGCGCGCGCATCGGGGCAATACATTCGATTATTTTTGGAGGATTCTCTGCACAGGCTATTGCTGATCGCTTGGACGATGCTCAAGCGAAATTCATTGTAACCTGTGATGGTGCCTTTAGAGGCGCAAAAGACATTCCATTAAAAGCGGTAATCGACGATGCCTTAGTCGGGAATAAAACGATTGAACGGGTCGTTGTTTTTGAACGTACCCATACACCCATATCGATGTTAAAAGGCAGGGATGTTTGGTGGAATGATGAAGTCCAAAAAGTGGAGGATGCAGGTAATCCGTTTTTCCCTGCAGCGGAAATGGATGCAGAAGATATTTTATTCATTCTATATACGTCTGGGTCAACCGGTAAACCGAAAGGGGTTGTGCATACAGTAGCTGGTTACATGATTTGGACCAATTACACTTTTGTCAATGTTTTTCAATATAAACCGGGACAAATTCACTTTTGTACGGCGGACATCGGTTGGATTACGGGACACAGTTACATCGTCTATGGACCCTTGACTGCTGGAGCAACTTCACTTATGTTTGAAGGCATTCCAACGTATCCGGATGCGGGACGCTTTTGGGACATTGTAGATAAATTCAAAGTGGACATTTTGTATACTGCACCAACAGCGATTCGAAGTTTAATGGGCTTTGGATTAGAGCACGTGGTGGATAAAGATTTGAGTTCATTGAAAGTACTCGGTTCCGTTGGAGAACCAATAAATGAGGAAGCATGGCATTGGTATGATGAACACATCGGAAAAAACAATTGTCCGATTGTTGATACCTGGTGGCAAACGGAAACTTCCGGTGTACTGATTTCAAACCTGGCTGGTGTTACTCCAAGCAAGCCATCATTTGCAACATTGCCAATCCCTGGAATTCAACCATGTCTGGTGGATGATGCTGGAAATGAACTAGAAGGAAATGGGGTAAATGGAAACTTGTGCATTAAATTCCCATGGCCTGGAATCATTCGCACCACTTACAATGATCATGAACGCTGTCGACAAACCTACTTTTCTGTGTATGACAATTATTATTTCACTGGCGATGGTTGCTTGCGCGACGAAGATGGCATGTACCGAATTACGGGCCGCGTTGACGATGTCTTAAACGTAAGTGGACATCGCATTGGAACGGCAGAGGTTGAAAACGCCATAAACATGCACACTGGCGTGATTGAAAGTGCCGTCGTAGGATACCCACACGATATCAAAGGACAAGGGATTTATGCGTATGTCATTATTGAAAATCAACATGGCGATGCTCATCAAACAAAACAAGACATCCTTCAAACTGTTTCGCGCATCATTGGTGCCATTGCTAAACCGGATAAAATTCAATTTGTTTCCGGACTTCCTAAAACGCGAAGTGGGAAAATTATGCGTCGCATCCTACGTAAAATTGCTGAAGGAGACACCTCGAACCTTGGTGATACAAGCACGTTATTGGATCCATCCATTGTGGATGAAATTAAATCCGGGGCATTTTAGTCTAAGTTGAAAAAACTAGTTTTTCAAAATGAGGTATTGATAGGGTGCTAAGCTCAAGGTACTTCCTAAAGTATAATTAGCGTTGGTCAAGGCGTTGGTCCATGTACCCGTTAGTGGACTAGGAACAGCGTATGATTGGGTCGAATTGCGCACATTTACAATGATGACAACGCTTTCAGATCCAAGCACTTTTTTCATGCAAACCACATTCGCAGAGTTTACAAAATTGGAGGTTGCGCCTTTTCGAGCGGCAGCTGATTGCTTTCGAAAAGCAAAGATGTCTTTGTACGCTTGAAGCATGTCCTGGTTGATGGTCCAATTAATGGGCGAATTCGTAAAGAATGGGGTAGTGGTACTTCGACCAACTTCTTGTCCCGTATAAATCAATGGAACTCCACCAGTGAAAATGGTCGAAACGGATGCTGCCAACGCACCTGCTTTCCCATTAAAGAGTGACCATGGAGAAGCATCCCAAGCGGATTCGTCGTGATTTGTTGTGAAACGAATCTTGTGTTTTCCTGTAGGAATATTGGTGTATTCGGAGAGATGTGTACTGTACAGTGTGCTCGCAAGGGAACCTGTCCAAACATTCTTACAGGCTGTGTAAAAATTCCATCCGTACGTTAAATCAAATCCTGCTGTGTAATGATCCGCGCGTGTTCCTTCGGCCAAAAATAATAATTCACGGTTTGGAATAGCCTCCAATGATGTTAGTGCTTCCTGCCAAAACTCAAAAGGGACTCCATCTGCATAATCGCAACGGAATCCATCGATATTTGCTTCAAGAACCCAGTATTTCATGGCGTCAATCATCTCAGATTTCATTTCTGCTTGATTGAAATTCAAGTCTGCAACATCATTCCAATTTGTTCCCGGTGGAATGATAATGTTGCCAGCTGCATTTTGAGAATACCATTCTGGATGTTCTGTTATCCAAGTATTGTCCCATGACGTATGATTCGCTACCCAATCCAAAATAACCGACATGCCAAGTTGGTGTGCCTGAGTGGTTAAGGTTCTTAAATCTTCCAAAGAACCGTATTCCGAGCTTACTTTTTTATAGTCTTTTACACAGTAAGGAGAATGAACACTGTTGACAACTCCTTCTTCATAAATCGGCATCAACCAAATCGTATTTACACCAAGTGCTTTTATATCGTTGAGGCGACTTATCACTCCTGGAAGATCCCCGGTAGAACTAAAAGCTCGTAAATTCACTTCGTAAATTACGGCATCCTCCGTTTCAGGCATGGATGAATAAGGTACACCGTATTGATGATAACCCGAAGGGTCTGTTGGAATTGGTGGTGTAGGTGTGGGAACTTTATCCTTTTTACAGGAAGCAAGAACAAAACAAAAGGAAATAAAAAAAAGGAGAATGCGCATGGAGTTAATTTAATTCCCAAATATAAATAAATTCGGTTCCTTTCGCTTGGATTAAACGAAATGAATGATGCTAATTTAAAAAAGCATCCAGCGCTGGAGAAGGTTTTCCATTGTTTTGCCAACAATTCAACTGATAATTGCTCCATGATTTCGCTCCCTCTGGCTCCCAATAAACCACACCAAGTCCTCGTTTACCTGGAATGTTACGAACAATCGAAATCACTTGATTTAACATGTCCTGCGTATTTTGAACCAAGGTGTAATCACCTCCAACTTCGACAACCATGACATCTTTGTCGTAGCGCGTGACCATATCGTTTAAATTTGTTTCGAGGTCGTTTATGGTTGCCGTGTAATCGGATTCTAACCAATAAGGATAATAGGATGCCCCAATGACATCGAATTTCATCCCATTTGCGACAGCTAAATCGAAAAACCAGCGAAACCGAGCATTGTCGTTTCCTTGATCGATGTGTACAACCACTTTGATCGTTGAATCGATGTCCTTTGTAGCCTGATAGCCTTGGTTCACAAGTTCGGATAATTGCCCAAAGTTCGTATGCGAGCCCTCTGGCCATAACAATCCACTTGGTATTTCATTTCCAATTTGCACCCATTCCGGCGTTACACCTGCGGATTTCAAAGCGTGCAATACGTCATAGGTATGTTGATAAACCGAATCTTTTAAAGCAACAAAACTACAATTGGCCCATGCAACTGGTTTCGTTTGATGGGCTGGATCTGCCCAGGTGTCAGAATAGTGAAAATCAATCATCACACGCATACCTAAGTCCTTTGCACGAATAGCCATGGCTACGGTTTCCTCTTTGGAGCAATGTCCACTTTGAGGGTCGTTCGAAGGATGAACAAAAACACGCAAACGAATGGTGTTTATGCCTCGGTTTTTCAAAAGTTCCAAGCAATCAGTTTCTGTTCCATCTGAATCATAGAATTTGAAACCCGTTGCCTCCATTTGAGATAACCAACCAACGTCAGCTCCTTTCGCCAAATAATCAACTGGAACGGGTGGAGTGGGTGGCTTGGGCTTGTTTTTGTCTTTACAAGAAACACTCATTCCTAAGAAAGAAATGATTAATACGGTTAGAACGCGTTTATACATGTGTTCGTTTTTCAAAGTGAAAAATTGTATCGTTTTGATAGATTTTATCCTTTTCTAAATAACTTGAAGGAAAATGAGGATGATTTGGAGCATCAGGGAAATTTTGCATTTCGAAACAAATACCACTCTTCGCATGATAGGTATGTCCATTTTTTCCTTTGAAGTGGGAAGGGAGTTCACAGCCAATGAAAATGTGACAAGCAGCTTGATTTGACCGCACAGACATTTCCCAATCTTTTGAATGATTTTTCAAAAGCGCTTGAACGCCATTGGATTTTTCCAAAATGAAGGTATGATCGATTCCATCTAACAGTTGCTGTGGCAAAGGATCTTTCATGGGGATTCTCGACCATTCAT
>JBEEIV010000025.1:0-2689 GCA_041169645.1 Bacteroidota bacterium | reverse complement strand
CAAGCTATGCTAGAGGAAATTGTTGCCTCGTTTATGGGCACGCAAATGCAAACCCCACCGATTTTTTCAGCTAAATTGATTGATGGTAAACGTGCCTATGATTATGCGCGTGCAGGAAAAGAAGTAGCGATGAAGCAAAACGAAATCACGATTCATTCTTTTCGCATCGACACTTCGCGTTTTCCAGAGATAGACTTCGAAATTGCTTGTTCAAAGGGCACCTATATCCGCAGTATTGCGGCTGATTTTGGTAAAAAATTGAATTCAGGAGCAACTTTAATCGCTCTTCGCCGCATTGTTTCCGGCAACTACCATATTGAAAACGCGAAAAGTGTAGATGCATGGATTGATCTGATTCAATCCGATGAATTGATTATTCCTTAACGTGTTTTAATTTCTCTTGCACATCTTTGATGAGTCGCTTGTAGTTCGAAATTTTCTCATCATATCCATTGCTTTCAGCCCGAACAAGTCGCTTTTGTAAGTAGTGAAGTCGGCGTCCTAATTTGTATTTATCCCATTTATACAATAACTTTTTCATAGAAATTTGAATTTGGTTAGAACTGAAACTGCGACACGATCTGTCTCCTTGAAAGTTAAGACATTTTTCTATAAAAGTCAATAGTAAAACTTCGTTACAAGAATTTTACAGAGGCACCTAACGGTGTGATGGAAAATTGACTGGCGTTGATCTCAACTGTTTGACCAATCGGAAGGGTAAATTTATCGGTGATGTGTCCACATAGGAAGCCGCTAAACACGGGAAAAGGAGCATCCTTAAAATGTTGATTCAGTACTTCGTCCAGTGTAAAAGACCATTCAGGTTCTTCAGCAATGCATTTTCGGAACTGACCTAAAACGACTCCTGCCAAGTCCTCAAAAACACCGTTTAATTTCCATTGGGTCAACATGCGGTCAATGCGGTATGGTTCCTCTTTTACTTCTTCTAAAAAAAGAATTTTTCCTTTCCAATCAGGCAAATATGTTGTCCCAAGAAGCCCGGTTAACACACTTAAATTCCCGCCATAAAGTTCTCCACGCGCGACCCCAGGACGAATGCACACGGGTGGACTTGGATAGCGAAGTGGATCTTCGTTGACCATCATGGAGCAGTCACCGAGAACAATCGTATTTTCAATGGATTTCCAACTAAATTCTTCCCAAGATGCATTTCCATTTGGTCCATGAAAAGTAATGAGTCCTGTTTTATGTGTGATGGCCACGAGAAAAGCAGTAATATCACTGAATCCAAGGATGATTTTTGGATTTTTATGAATGGCATTGAAATCGAGCATCGGTAAAATGCGTGCGCAACCCCAACCACCGCGTGTAAAGAAAATGGCTTTTACCTCTTTATCCACGATGAGGTCCATGAAAGCTTTCGCACGCGCTTCATCCGTGTCGGATAAATAACCAAACTTTGTCTGAAGGTTGCCAGAAACTTTCACCCGATAACCTAAGTTTTCAAGTAATAGAATAAAATCACTTACCTCTTTTGGATCGTGATTTGCCCCAGCTGGAGCACAAATACCAACGAGATCTCCTTTCGATAGCGCAGCGGGCATGTGTAGGTTGGCAGAAACTTCAGTAAGTACCGGTGAAGACTGAATGACAAAAGGAGCAATCATACTGGCGCCTAACAAAGGCAATACGGACCTGCGGGAGATTTTTTTCATTACATTAAAGGTAGGAAAAGTTGTCAGATTTCTACCTAGTTAAGATTCATTTTCCTGATGAACGAAAGAAATGTATTCACTTACGCATCTTTTCCACTACCACACTTTTTTAAAGCGCAGAAGTACTTTTTCGATTTTCGGAAGCAGGTGTTTTTCATCAAACAGGTAAACGAAAAAATCACCATTCTTCAGCTCTTGCTGAATTGTTTTTGGATCAAATTCGAGTGAATAACGTATGGTAGCACTTTTTCGTTTGGCATCATAACTTAGAATTTGGGGCCTTACTTTTTGGTTCAGTGTCCAACGCGTAGAGAAATAATGGGTCTTTTTCGTTTGAATCATTAACAATGGAAGCTGTTCGTTCGAATTTTCCCGCAGTTGATTCACTTTTGCTTCGAGTTCAACGCGCAAAATCCCTTGTTTCCAGCGGCATGATGTTGCACCAATAAAATTCATTTTGTGCTTCAAAGGAAGAACGGAATGCTGAACTTGTGCATACATCTTGGCGTTGAGATTTGACCCAACCCATTGCTGATAGGAAAGCGAATCAACCAAGTGATTTTGAATGAGTGCGTATTGACTCAAACGTTGAAATTGGTACAAGATGCGCTTATAATTGTCTTTTTTTCGGGAATTCTTGACAACATGAAGATTCAATTGATCATCCACTCGGAACAATTGATTTCCCAGATAAACCAATGCATGATCCATGAGGTCCGTTGTGCGCAATTTATTGGTTGTGAATAGTAATTGACGGTCCATGACGGCCCTTGGATCAATCCGTAGTTCCCTTCCAACAAAGGGCACTTCGCTAGGCACAGATACGTGGTACATTTCGCGCAAATAACTGAGTAAACTTGGTGCAATGTCATTGTGTGAAACCACAGCGTTCGATTGGAAAGGACGCTTCAGTAAAGGAGAAAAAATAAGAAGAGGAACGCTGTACTTCGAAAGCGCATTCCTTCTGTATAATTCTGTTCCATGGAACAGAATTATACAGAAGGAATGCGCTT
>JBEEIV010000024.1:0-6005 GCA_041169645.1 Bacteroidota bacterium | reverse complement strand
TGTACATCCATACATGATAAACTCCTGGTGTGTTAAAATTCAGCACCAAACTATCCGCCCCATTTGTCCATGTGGTGTAATCATAATTCGCATTGATGTTTCCATTATTCGATCCAAGCGTACCAAATGCAACTGTGTAACCAGTCGTTTCTTGGACTGACCAATAATGTCCATATCCATTTGAACAACCATTGTTGCTCACAGACTCGCCCGAAGAACTTGTATTCGAAAAACTGACATCCTCGTTCACACAAATTGGAGATGCCGGAGTATACGTAAATTGTGCATCCGTTCCTGTTGAAATCGTTATGGGACCAACCGTTGCGAACGTCGTTCCACAGGCATTTTGTGCCACAATGGTTGACGAAAAGGCATTATTAATGGTTATAGGTCCAACCGGATAAGATTGTCCACACGAAGACGTATTAAAAATGTGAGAAATCGTCGTGTCATTGATGGTAGAAAAAACACTGGAAGGTGTTCCATCTGTGAATGAAACCGTATACTGGGTTCCAGGAATGTTGTTCGATAAAATATCTATTTCGTAAGGGGAAGGCAAACAGGTTGTCTGACCAGATCCGGAAACATTGATGGTTGGAGCATCACCGTTAAAAATATAATATTGCTTCACGGTTTGACATCCGGCGGCATTGGTCATGGTATGTGTCAAAGTAAATGCTCCCAACCCGTAAAGGTGTGAAATCTGTCCAGCTACAATGTTCGCTTGCGTTCCATTCGGACTCGCATCACCCCAATTAAAGGTCTGCGTTGTCCCAGGTATGGCAGCAACATTCCAAAGAAATGTGGTACTTGTTGTATTTTGACTCACACAACGTTTAAATAAGGTTATTCCATTTACAGTTGTTGTACCAAAACTAGCACCCGTATTGGCTAATACTAAGTTGGAAACCGGAGAAGCATTGACAACTACGGTTCGACTCAA
This sequence comes from Bacteroidota bacterium, assembly GCA_041169645.1. Lineage (GTDB taxonomy): Bacteria > Bacteroidota > Bacteroidia > Flavobacteriales_D > Crocinitomicaceae > UBA952. The sequence goes on along the minus strand of JBEEIV010000024.1, from coordinate 5,062 downwards.
AGTACTGGTTTGTCCATTGGGATTGGTCACAGTTAACGATACGGTTGTCCCTGGCGTTACTACAGTATATTGCACGGTATGTGGACCGACCAAATTGGAAGAGGCAGGACTTGCACCTGCTCCGAAAGACCAAGTATAGGTGGCTCCAGGTAAAACATTTACTGAAGTATTCGTAAAAGTGATGTACTGTCCTTGACAAATGGTTACGACACCCGAGCTCAATGCAGGATTCGTTTGAAAGGAAGCAATAGGTGCCTGAGCCCGCATCATTTGTGTGGATATGTACACAAAAAATAAGAGGAAATAACTGAATCGAAAGTTCATTATTAATGGTTTTGTACAAAAGTACGCCTTTTAAAAAACCTATGAAAATAGAAATGAGACTAATTCCTTTTCTTGATAGATTCAATATTTTCTTTATTTCAAAAAGTGAAAATGATTTTATCAAAGCTTATCTCTCCGATTGAACCTTGAATATTGACTAAATTTACCATCTGATAAGTGAATTTCATGAAAAAATCAATTGAAAACGCTTATTTGACTAGCAAAAAAAAGGATGTCCTAAAAATGAGACTAAATAAATTTATAAGTGAAAGTGGACTCTGCTCACGTCGAGAAGCGGATAAATTCATTGAACGAGGCTTAGTCTTCATCAATAAGCGCAAAGCAAGCATTGGAGATCAAGTGAACGTTGATGACCGAGTTCGGGTAAATGGAACAGAACTTGAACCTCGTCAAGGGGAAGACATCGTTTTTATTGCACTAAACAAGCCCGTGGGCGTAACATCCACAACGGAAGAAAATGTTCACGACAACATTGTTCAATTCGTCAATCACAGCAAACGCATTTTTCCCATTGGACGTTTAGACAAAGATTCTCAAGGACTCATTTTCCTAACGAATAATGGTGACATCATCAATAAAATCTTACGGGCAGGCAACAACCATGAAAAGGAATATTTAGTTACCGTAAATAAAGCCTTGACTCCTGAAATGATCGCTGGCATGGCCAAAGGCGTTCCAATACTTGGCGTGAATACCAAAAAATGTAAAGTGGTACAAGAAGCACCTCATGTATTTAGGATCACACTCATTCAAGGACTCAACCGGCAAATTCGACGCATGTGTGAGTTCTTTGGTTATGAAGTGACAAAATTGGAACGTGTGCGCATCATGAACATTAGCTTAAAAGGACTACCAGTTGGAGAATGGAGGGATTTGACTGAAAATGAAATGAATACCATTTATAAACTATTAGAAGATTCGACCAACGACGACATTCGAAAAAGCTCAAAACCGGCAGCGCCAAAAAAAATAAAAGTAAGCCCTAGTGCACCAAAATCAAAAAAGCCTTACCTAAGTAGCCCAACGTTTGGACAAGCACCAAAAAAGAAGGAGCACCGCAATGGTACAAGTAAAAAATCAAATACACGTCGACCTAAATCACGTTGATTATTTCCTCCTTGCATCAAAATTGATAAGCCATCCCCATCTGTAATCCGAACGAATAATACCGGTTTTTAGTGAACGTAGAATTGACTACATTTCCGATCGACATACGGTAGGTTGGGACAAGAGAAAATCGGTAACGATCGAGGATGTAAATGAATTCAAGTTGAGCCATTCCAGTAAAGGACCACGTTCGCGCCTGTTCTAATGCTAATGTGACTAAATCTGGCTGAATATATTGTCCTTTCTGCTTCAGAACATGTCCAATTGAACAACCGAAATTTGCTCCCCATTCGAATGAAGAAAAAGATTTCCGGTACCCTAAATACACCGGAAGAGAAAGGTAAGAATACCGATTTACACCATCATAAGCAAAGGAATAATCGTATTGAACTTGCTCACCCCACTCAAAGAAATCCACTCCAGTTTGAAGAACTAGGTGATCTTTTGCCATGCGATAACGAAGTGATAAATCGACACTAGAAATAGAACGCTCTTGTGTGGTTCTAATTTCACGGTATTTCTGCATATTCGATCCGACTACGGCAAACCATGCAGGATCATCTGTATGAAAGGAAGAAATCACGCCACTCATTCCAGTGAAAAAACCAATGGAACGCGTCCATTTCGAAAGATCGGTTTTAGTTGCTCGTTCTGGATACAATAGCGCAGTGATACTCTCCTCCTTTATGAGCGAATCTTGAACCGAAAGCGCTGCGTGCGTTGAATCAAAATCCCCTGTAACTATAGGCATTTGAACGTATGAACTGAGGTTCAAATCAGTAGCTATTTGTGTTTCCATGACTTGATTGAGCACCGAAGCAAGTGGAATACTTGTTGTTGAATAATTTTTGACCTCCTTATTTGTTCCGTTTTTCAACGTCGCATCACTTCTTTTTTCTTGTATCTTATCCTGCATCGCGGTGTATCCATCTGTAGGAAAGTTGCACGAAAAAGTGTGAAGCTTTTTGCTTTCAAACTTCCGATTTGAATGGGGAGAAGTAATCGAATTTTTGTTTTTTCGAAAACTTCCTTTACCTGAAACCAATGTAACGGCAGACTTTGACTCACCAGATTCATTTGCCATGAAAAAAGTAAGTCCAGCAGCCAAAACAACCCCCATGAAAAACCAGGCAAGGATGCGGCGCTTTTTCTTTTTCTCCAAAAGATCTAATCTTCTTTCGATGTCTTCCAAATAATCCAATGGAACATCCTCCAATTGGTTTTCATGTAAAACGCGTTTTACATCTTCATCAAAAGCATCATTTGTTGATCGCATGACTCTCTATTTTAAGTAGTTCTTTTAATTTTTTTCGAGCAATTTTGGTATGCCACTTGGATGTCTGTTCTGAAATACCCAACATTTCACCAATTTCACGATGAGAGTATCCATCTACAACAAACAAATTAAATACCACTCGAGTTGGTTCCGATAATTGTTGCAACATCGCATGTAAATGGGCTTGATTGATTTCGAACTCCACCTCTGCGAAGACGGCATCGTTTCCTTCTATACTCGCATCATGTTGATAGAACGCGTGGTAATTCTTGGATCGACGAAAGTCGTCAATGATTTCATTCGTGATGATACGCTTGATCCAACTGTAAAATCGAATCTCCTGGTATTTTTCCAAATTCTGAACAATCTTCATAAAAGCATTATTCACGAGCGTTTTATAATCTTCATCGTTTTTTCGAAATCTTCGTGCAACTCCAATTAAAACGGGATAGCAAAGTTGATACAACTCCAATTGCGCCCTACGGTCGTAAGCCTTCACTTTTTCCAATAAATCAGCACTTGGATCTTGCATATCTCTTCTACCTCAGTTAAGTTAACGCAAATAACTCGTTTAAGGGGTGTGACTGTAACTTTTTCTACGTAAAACTTGTTTAACCTAACATAAACCATTGCACATGCGCTCCATTATTTTATTCTCATTTCTATTTATTTCCAGTCGTTTTTTCGCTCAATTCACCTACACTGTTGACGATTATTTCAATGCGAGCAATCCATCTGCTTTTGCTGAAAAGAAAGTATTTACTAGTAATACAACCCTGTATTCCAAAATGGAAATCATTGAAAATTACAACAACTTCTTTTCCATAAAACAACGTATTGGTGCCTTCTCCTTAGGTATCAATAACCAATTCCATCAACTTTCTGAATGGAAAACTGTGTCAAATTCATTCAATGCGGCGTATTCCCTTAGGATCAATCGATTCATTACAATGAATGCTGGAATGGGAATCAGCACACGCCGCGACAACTTCACGTTCTTGGATAGCGCAATACCACCCATTCATTATTTCACCTTATGGAATCCGACTTCGTACGGTATTAATATTGGGATGTCATTGGTGAGTAAAAAATGGACTTTTGGTCTCGCGGGTAACAATTTAAATCGACCTGAAATAACGACCTATCCGTACACTTATAAATCTCCCCTAACCATTGCAGCAAATGCAAGTTACCGCTTTGACTTAGACTCAGCAAAACACTTCTCTTTGACTCCTTCCCTCTTTTACCGAATGGATGTAAATAACCATTATAATGATTTTTTCTTAAACCTTCAATTCAAGGCGTTTCAACACAGTACCGGCTTGTTTTCTACCCTGAATAATAACCTAGGTATTTTCTACCAGTATCAGTTTAAGAACAATTTGTCGATTGGTGCTTCCGCCAGTAGCAATTATTCCCTGTTATCTTCTAATATTTACAACACTTATTACTTAACAGGTATGCTTCGCTTGAGTTATTCCATACCTACCAAAGTCAGTTGCACCGTTACTGGAACACCTTCCTTTTAAGGTCTTTAAAATAAAATGGATGCAACCGGCGTTATGTGTTTCATGCGCCTATACATTGTATTAGCTTTCTGTCATTTCGCTTCAAATACCCAAAGCCAAATCTGGCAACAACTACCTGATTTCCCTGGAAACCCACGCGATGATGCTGCAGGATTTAGCATTGAGGACAAGCATTACTGTGGAACTGGTCGCGATGACGGATTTAACTGCACACGAAATTTCTACCGATTTAATGGCACTACTCAAAATTGGGAACCAGGTACCTCATTACCAGAAGGTGAAAGCCGTCAATATGCCAACGGATTCTCCCACAATGGATTTGGATACATCCTCTGCGGCGACAATTGTTCGGGAACCTATTTTTCAAGTTTTTGGCGCTTTGACCCAAGCTCTGAACTTTGGACATCTTTAGATTCGCTGCCTGCTATGGGTCGCGCAGGTGCTGTACATTTCATCATCGGTGACTCATTGTATTTGATTGGTGGTCAAAATGCAAGCGGCATATTGAATGAGGTTTGGAGCTATTGTTTTTCTACAGAAGAATGGCAACAAAAGAACAACTTACCCATACCTGGATTTTGGCGTGGACTTGCTTTTTCCTATGCGGATTTCGGTTATATTTCCGCGGGGAAATCTAGCTCAACAAACTGGAATACAGACACCTGGAAGTACAATCCACAAACCGACGAATGGAGTGTTTTCCCGGTATTTTCCATAGGTGAACGTACCTATGTGGCATCTGTTCAGAAGGATTCCTGTCTCTATATTTTCGGGGGAATCAATCCTGCAAACCAAACACTTAGTT
>JBEEIV010000023.1:0-5103 GCA_041169645.1 Bacteroidota bacterium | reverse complement strand
TTGAAAACGAAAGAATACGAAAAATTAAAATTGGACAAATAAAAAAGAAGACTCAATCCTATTTCAACATCAATATATAAATGTATGTCAGACGATAAAAAAATCATTTTCTCCATGGTGGGTGTGTCGAAAACGACTCCGCTAGGAAAACAAATCATTAAAAACATTTACCTATCGTTTTATTATGGAGCGAAAATTGGAATCATTGGATTGAATGGTTCAGGAAAGTCTACAGTGATGAAAATCATTGCTGGACTCGATCCAGCATTTCAAGGTGATGTAGTGTTTTCTCCTGGATACACGGTCGGATATTTGCCGCAAGAGCCTGATTTGGACTTGAACAAGACGGTTCGTGAGGTGGTGATGGAAGGCGCACAGGAAACGGTGGATGTATTGAAAGAATACGAAGAAATCAATGCTGCATTTATGGACGAAGATGTCCTAAATGATCCGGATAAAATGGAGAAATTAATCGCGCGACAAGGACAAGTGTCGGATAAAATTGATGCTTTAGATGCGTGGGAATTAGATACAAAACTCGAACGAGCAATGGATGCATTGCGCTGTCCGCCTGATGATCAATTGATTGGTACGCTATCCGGTGGTGAAAAACGCAGGGTTGCCCTGTGTCGTTTGTTGTTACAAAACCCAGATATTCTATTACTTGATGAACCTACGAATCACTTGGATGCAGAATCGATTGATTGGTTGGAGCAACATTTACAACAGTACAAAGGAACAGTAATTGCTGTTACCCACGACCGTTACTTCTTGGATAATGTAGCTGGATGGATCCTAGAACTTGATCGGGGAGAAGGGATTCCTTGGAAAGGAAATTACTCTTCTTGGTTGGAACAAAAGGGTAACCGCTTGAAAGAAGAAGAGAAATCCGAATCGAAACGTCAAAAAATGTTGGCGCGCGAGTTGGAATGGGTACGCATGAATCCAAAAGCACGTCAGGCGAAAAGTAAAGCACGCTTGCAGAATTACGATAAAATGTTATCGGAAGATGCGCGCGAAAAAGAAGCAAAATTGGAAATTCCAATTCCAAATGGACCACGTCTTGGAAACAATGTGATTGACGCGATTCATGTTGGAAAAGCCTTTGGAGATAAGCTTTTGTATGATGATCTGAACTTTAAATTACCTCCGGCTGGAATTGTTGGAATCATTGGTCCAAATGGGGCAGGGAAGACGACCATTTTTAAAATGATCATGAATGAACTTCAGCCAGACAACGGCGAATTTACGGTAGGTGAAACAGTGAAGATTGGATACGTGGATCAAACACATAAAGACATTCATCCTGATAAAACCGTTTTCGATGTGGTTTCAAACGGACTGGAATACGTTGAAATCGGAAATCAGAAAATCAATTCACGTGCGTATTTAGGGAAGTTCAACTTCATTGGTGCCGATCAAAATAAGAAAGTCGGTGTGTTATCAGGAGGAGAAAGAAACCGCTTGCATTTAGCCATGACCTTGAAAACAGAAGCGAATGTGCTTTTGCTCGATGAGCCTACCAACGATATCGATGTGAATACACTACGTGCCTTAGAAGAAGGAATCGAGAATTTTGCGGGATGTGCTGTTGTTATTTCCCACGACCGTTGGTTTTTAGATCGTATTTGTACCCATATTTTGGCTTTTGAGGGAGACTCACAAGTGTATTGGTTTGAAGGAAGCTATTCAGATTACGAGGAAAACCGACGCAAACGCTTAGGTGATGCTGGTCCGAAACGCATACGATACAGAAGTTTGGGGTAGTCGATGTTGCTCACTCATTCACAAATGCGACCAAAGTGCTTATCGTTGTGAAAGTGAGCGTCTAAGTCGGCAAATTCTTTGAGTAACTCCGCTGATGGTGGAATGGCTTGTAATTTATTGAGGTCCGGTTGTCCAGCATCGACCCAAGCGGTATACCAGATGCAACCAACGGCGAGAATTGCTGCTTTCAATCGCCTCTCCACCATTCCATTTAATCGCTTGTGGTATGCTTCACAGAATTCTTTCGAGTAAACGGATACGGTAGTATTTCCACGTTGTTCATAGCTGTATTTTCGGTCTGATGGAAATTCTTTCGTGAGGATTTTCTCGATGCTTAACACGGAGTCTAAAGCCAAGTGTGACGTGCGGACAGCATCCCAAGCAAAATCTTGAACATTTGAAATGTAACGCACTTTTTCAACAAAATAATCGTAGTCTTCCGCATTGATTTCGACTAAGCGACTTTCCCACAATCCGTGAATACCACGTTGACCGGTTAGTTGTCCGTTGTAGTTTTCTGTTGTATGTAAAGGAACATGTGCGTCACCAATGTAATGTCCGATATCTGCTGAATATTTGAGAATTAAATCGACATTTTTGGCTTCAAAAGCTTTCTGTAGCCGGTATTTCATCTGAACGATGTGCCATGGAACAATTCCATAAGCTTGTAAGGTGTCTTCAGAGAATTTTTCCACAGCATCTTTCCAACGCCGCGGAATAAGCTCAAACGGATTTTGACCGCTGGTGTAATAATGATCTAAGTCGATGTAGTGACATTGTGCTTCGCCTTCAACAGCGTACCGTCTTTTGTCTGGATCAACGGCGTGATCGGTTAAAAATTCAATGTGCTCTTTGTAAAAACCAAACATCGGTGCAGGTAGTGTAAACACTGCAATTCGGTTTATTCGTTTGTGTCCAAAAAATCCCCAGTTTAATTTTTCTGATTTTGTTGTTCCACTTTGTAATAGTCCGCCAAGAAGCAGAACGATGAATCCTCTTTTATAATTGAACCAGTTTACCATTCTTGAGAATCGGAATAACGTTCGTTTGATTGGGTGTTAGGCAATATTTAATGTCCTCATTTAGGTTTAAATTCTTCAAGCGGCGACGGTGCGAACTCGATTTTAAAAAACCTAAATAATTATCCTTTGCAGATAAATATAAGTATTTTGCCGCAATGGAGGAGTCTTCTTCGGAAGTAAAATTTCCGGATGAAATCAAGTAATCCGAAATGGCCCCAGCACAAATGGTATCTTCCAAGTTGAATTTATCTTGCCATCCTGAACACAAGCAAAGAATGTTTTTGTCCTGTTTAACGAGCCATTCATTTAAATATTGCAAATTCAAAAACGAACCCACAACAACTGTTTCAGCATCCTTTGCAACGTCTAATGATTTGGTGCCATTCGTGGTTGTTAACACAACTTCTTTTCCCTTGAAATCTTCCCTCATGTATGAAAATGGTGAATTCCCGAAATCAAAACCCTCAACGATTTGACCTTTACGTTCAGCGCCAGCTAAGTACCCTTTTTTCTTGTATTCCCATGCTTCCTCAACTGTGGGAACTGGTATGATGGATTTGATTCCGTTGTCAAAAGCTGCACAAATCGCTGATGTAGCGCGAAGTACGTCAATCACGACAATGATTTCATATTCTCCTTTGAAGTAATCATATTCACCAGGTGTGAAGCAAACTTCAATGCGTTTTCTTTCTGTCATAGTGACACAAAGGTACGAAATAACCGAAAACAAAAAAGGGGACCGAAGTCCCCTTAAACATAGTTTATCTGCAGATTAGAATCTCCATCCGATGCGGATAGATCCATGAGCTGCGCCAATATTCGTATAAGACATCGTACTTCCTAAAGAAGTTGAATTGATGTCTCCTCCTGGAGTCGTTGCGTCAAACGAAGTATCGTTGTGTGTAACTTTCGTTGTCGTTAGGTTCATTTCCAATCCTAAATAAAGGTTGTCTGCAACGTAATAATCAAATCCAGCTCCGATTCCGAACCCAAGGGTTTTAAATCCACCTGATGCAGTTGCTGAAAAGCCTTTAGCGTATGCTAAGTCGCTCGTTGGATCTTGAGGATCAGAATAGAATACATCGGTCCAAGTTTGTTCTTCTTTACCGTTACCAAAGCCAATATTTGCTGTAAAATATGGTGACATTTTATCCGTACCAGCTAAATGGTATTCCGCACCTAGTTTTACATCCATTGAACTTCTGTTGATTACCACAGTACCATTGGCATCAGTCGAAACCGTTGCTGCGTAATTGTGTGTTTCTTTACTAGGAATTCCAGCGTTAGAAGTTCCATCACCCCCGAATCCAAACTGGAGACGTCCAGTAATGTTGTCATTCACAAAGTAACGCATTCTAATAGAAGGGGCTGTCCATGTCATACCATCCGTGGTATTCAAGTTAGCTAATCCTTCAAGAGAAAACTTCGCGTCATCACTTGCAGGTTTTTGTGCGAACATTGTACCCGACAATGTTAATGCACCGACAAAAATCATAAACTTTTTCATAGTTGTTTGTTTTAAAGTTTGAACTAACTTACGGTGATTATCAATAAGTTGTTTCAAAAAAAGACAAACATTTTACTGTTCATAAAAACAAAGTAACGATGGTTTTTTTAATTTTTGTCTTGCTGCAACTGTTGTTCATACATATCGAAATAACAGCCTTTTTGTGCCATTAATTTTTCATGTGTGCCCGTTTCAATTAATTTTCCATCTTGAATAACAATGATTTTTGTGGCATTTCGGATGGTTGAGATGCGATGACTGATAACGATAGTAGTTCGTTCATCTTTGTTTTTCTCTAGATTTCGCAATATTATTTCTTCCGTTTCAGTATCCACGGCTGATAAGCAATCGTCTAAGATGAGCAATTTGGGTTTTTTCAAAAGTGCCCTTGCGATTCCAATACGCTGTTTTTGTCCACCACTCAAATTCACACCTCGCTCGCCTAGGATGGTATCGAATTGATCGGTGAAATCTATAATATTATGATAGACATGGGCTTGTTCACAAACATCAATGAGTTCTTGTTCGCTAATTTCTCGATTTCGAACGCCAAACTGAAGGTTTTCACGAATGGTTTCAGAAAATAAGAAAACATCTTGTGGGACTATTCCGGTTTGATCACGAAAGTCGTGTAGGTTTATGGATTGAATGGGTCTTCCGTCTAATAAGATGCTTCCAGACTGACTGTCGTATTGGCGCATTAACAAAGCCCCAATCGTTGATTTACCACATCCAGTTGGACCAACTATGGCTAAGGTTTCACCTTTTTTTACATCAAACGAAAGATTCGAAATTGCTTCGATATTC
>JBEEIV010000022.1:0-5900 GCA_041169645.1 Bacteroidota bacterium | reverse complement strand
GTAAACGTTGCTAGTAGGCCTTTCACGTTTAATCCACCTGCACGCAATGCTTCAACAGCTTTTAAGCTGCTTCCACCGGTAGAAATTAAATCTTCAATTACAATCACCTTTTGCCCAGCTTCATAGGATCCTTCAATCAAGTTTTCCATCCCATGTCCTTTTGCTGCAGATCGAACGTAAATGAAAGGTAATCCAAGTTCTTGAGCAACGAGCGCTCCTTGTGCAATTCCTCCGGTTGCTACTCCAGCAATCACATCTGGTTTCCCATAGATATCAAGAATCAATTGAGCATAAGCCTGACGTATGTGTGTGCGAACCTCGGGAAAACTCAAGGTTACGCGATTATCACAATAAATAGGTGACTTCCATCCGGATGCCCATGTAAAAGGTTTGGTAGGTTGTAAACGAACTGCTTTCGTTTTCAATAATAATTCTGCTACCTTTAGCGCTTGTTCTTGATTTGATGCCATGCCGCAAAAATATAAAGTTTTCATGGATAAGCAGGTAATTCATTTTACTTCTGAATTGATTCCTCATGTGGAAATCGTTGAAAATGCGATGCCAATGAATGTTTTAGCCTTGTCTTCATTGTTTAAAAACAATCAAATTCAAGCAATCAATCCGCACCCAAAATCCGAAATGAAATCTTTTTTCAAACACTTTAATAAGTTGAAAACAGCTGGTGGATTGGTGTTTCATGCAAAAACACAGTCCTATTTGTGGATCAAACGTCTCGGAATTTGGGACCTCCCTAAAGGAAAAATTGAACCAGGAGAATCATCCAAAGAGGCTGCCTTAAGAGAAATTCGTGAAGAATGTGGATTGATGGGCGAATTCACGTTAAAACAACGGATTTGTTCAACTTATCACGTATATGAATTCAAAAATAAGTCCATACTCAAGAAAAACAACTGGTATTTCGTTGAATACGAAGGTGATTTAACAACGATCCCTCAAACGGAAGAACAAATCACGGAAGTTCAATGGGTGGATAAAAAAGACTTTGAAGCCTGCTTAAATAATACCTACCCATCCATAAGGGAAGTGATTGATCATGCGTTCGAATCCTAAATTTATGTTAAATTTGAAATTGGAATAAATAATCATATTACCATTGTAAAAAAAAATAGACCATGAAATACGCTTTACTAACACTTGCCTTTCTATTCGTTGGATTTTCTCAAGCTCAGAAAGAAACGAAACCTACTTCTGGATTGAAGTTTACTTCCTTGGAAATTGTACGAGAAAACATTCCATACGATTCAAAAGATATGTTTGTTTTTGAATTTAAAAATGTGTCAAAAAAATCCATCACAGTAAGTAATGTCCAAACCAGTTGTGGTTGTACAGCTGCCGAAAAGCCATCAGAGCCAATCAAAAAAGGCAAAAAAGGCGTTATCAAGGTTACGTACGATACAAAAAGAGTTGGGGCTTTCACGAAAACCATAACTGTTTTCTCTGATGGAGGTGAGCCAATTGTGCTGACGATCAAAGGAACCGTGTTATCACCGTCAGATTCTCCCACAACGAATTAGTCGCGTATTTTCACCAGAATCGCATCTGAGCTCCTAAGATAATTGTTATCTTTGCGGCAAAGATTGTGTCATGGAAATCGGGAAAACGTATGAGCCGCAGAAAGCGGAAGATAAATGGTATAAACATTGGTTAGAAAAAGGGTATTTTCACTCTGTTCCTGACCACCGTGAGCCATACACCATCGTAATTCCTCCCCCAAACGTAACCGGTGTCTTGCACATGGGTCACATGTTGAATAATACCATTCAAGATGTACTTGTTCGTCGCGCTCGAATGCTTGGAAAAAATGCGTGCTGGGTTCCTGGAACTGACCATGCATCCATAGCCACAGAAGCGAAAGTCGTACAGAAATTACGTCAAGAAGGGATAAAGAAATCAGATTTATCGCGCGAGGAATTTTTAACACATGCTTTTGAGTGGAAGGATAAACACGGAGGTATTATTTTAGAGCAATTAAAAAAACTCGGTGCATCCTGTGATTGGGAACGTACACATTTCACCATGGATAAGGAATATTCGGAATCCGTGATCAATGTGTTTATGGACCTATATGCGAAAGGTAAAATTTACCGTGGAGTGCGCATGGTAAATTGGGATCCAGAAGCATTGACAGCCGTTTCAGACGAGGAGGTAAACTATAAAGAAGTAAATTCAAGGCTTTTCTACGTTCGATACAAAGTAAAAGATACCAATGATGAATGGGTGACGATTGCAACTACGCGTCCAGAAACCATTTTAGGTGATACGGCTATATGTGTGAATCCATCAGATGAGCGCTACCAAAAGTTAATTGGTAAAACCGTATTGGTACCCATTATACATCGAGAAATCCCAATCATCGCAGATGATTATGTCGATAAAGATTTTGGCACGGGTTGTTTAAAAGTAACTCCTGCTCATGATACCAATGACTATGAACTAGGACGAAAATATAACTTGCCATCCATTGATTTATTTAATGATAATGGAACGCTTAACGACCACGGAGCTCACTATGCAGGAAAGGATCGTTTTGATGTGCGCAAGGAAATCGAAAAAGAACTCGATGAAAAAGGTTACTTGGTAAAAACCGAAGATATCATTAATAAAGTTGGCTTCTCTGAGCGGACCAATGCCGTAATTGAACCAAAATTATCGATGCAGTGGTTTGTTTCCATGAAGGAATTGGCTCAGCCAGCGCTCGATAACGTCATGAATGGAAACATTCAGTTTCACCCAGATAAATTTAAAAACACCTACCGTCACTGGATGGAAAACGTTAAGGATTGGTGTATTTCACGTCAATTATGGTGGGGACACCGCATTCCGGCTTGGTATTTTGGCAATCGTCCAGATGATTTTGTCGTGGCGAAAACAAAGGATGAAGCATTGAAATTGGCGAGTGAAAAAGCTGGCAGAAACATACTTGATTCCGAGTTAAACCAAGATGAAGATGTATTAGATACCTGGTTCTCGAGTTGGTTATGGCCGATTTCTGTGTTCAACGGTTTGACACAGCCGGGGAATGAGGAGATCAAGTATTATTATCCAACTAATGACCTTGTAACTGCTCCTGAAATCATGTTCTTCTGGGTGGCACGCATGGTGATTGCTGGATATGAATACCTCGGTGATTTACCGTTTAAAAATGTGTACTACACCGGAATTGTAAGGGATAAATTGGGTAGAAAAATGTCCAAGTCGCTTGGAAACTCTCCTGATCCAATCGAATTAATTGAGAAATATGGTGCGGATGGGGTACGCGTTGGGATTTTGATTTCTTCCCCCGCAGGAAATGACCTTCCGTTTGATTCCTCCCAATGTGAACAGGGAAGAAACTTCACTAATAAAGTATGGAATGCATACCGATTAGTGAGTTCGTGGGACGTTCGGGACATTGAACAACCCACTTCTTCTAAGGTAGCCATTGAATGGTTCGAAAATCGCTTCCAGAAGGTATTATTGGAGATAAATGACCAATTCGATAAGTTCCGAATTTCGGACGCACTTATGGCGATATATAAGTTGGTTTGGGATGATTTCTGTTCGTGGTATTTGGAAATGATTAAGCCGGGATATGAGCAACCAATTGACCGACAAACGTTGACAAAAACTAAGTTCTTTTTTGAAGAGTTGCTGAAGGTGATGCACCCGTTTACTCCGTTTGTTTCAGAAGAACTATGGCATGCGTTAAATGAGCGCAATGAAGGTGAGGACATCGTAATTGCTGAATGGCCAAAGGTTCAAGGGCATGATGAGCTTTGCCTAACAGCCTTTGATAAAGCAGAAAAAATCATCGCTCAAATTAGAAATATCCGCAAGAATAATAACATTGCTAATAAAGTAAAATTGGAAATGTATGTTCGCGCAGATCATGCAACTCAATCTAAATTTGACTCTGTAATTATCAAAATGGGTAATTTATCGGTGATGGAATATGTGGCTGAAAAAATACAACAAGCCAATTCATTCATCGTGGAAGGGGTAGAGTTTTTTATTCCATTCGGAGAAACAGTCGATGTTGCAGCTGAAATAAAGAAGTTGGAGGAGGAATTGACATATACGAAGGGGTTCTTGAAAAGTGTACAAGGGAAATTGTCCAATGAACGTTTCGTTGCAGGTGCTCCTGCTCAAGTGTTAGAGTTAGAGCGTAAAAAAGAAGCGGATGCATTAGGGAAAATTCAATTGTTGGAAGAGAAACTTTCCTCACTCAAAGCGTAGTTTAAATAAACCGAAAATCAACCCGGCGGTTCTTTTGCTTACCTGAATCTGTGTCATTGCGATCAACAGGTTCGTTTTCACCTTTGAAGTCTATCTCAACCCTGGATTTTGGCAATCCCTTTGATTCGAAGAATTGTTCTAAAGCAGAGGCCCTGCGTTTTGACAGGTCAATGTTGTAAGCATCAGAACCATCTGAATCGGTGTGACCCGTAATGAGAATGCGAAGATCCGAATGACTTTTAACCATGCGAATCATTTCGATTAAGTAAGGTTTGTATTTTTCTTTGATGGAATCTTTACCATAATCGAAATAGATGGGCTCAAATTTAAAAGAGCGCAACTCATCTTTTCGTTTTTCAGGTGCAGACAAACCATCCAATAATTCTTGCTCAAATTTAGCTAATTGATTTACAGGTAAAATGTTCGGAGTATTTTCTGTGATATTGAATGCTGCACGATATAAAGTAATCATAGATTTTCCGTCCAAGGATTGTCCAACCAGGTACCTCTTCAACGTATCGTATTCGAATCGAAATTGCAGCTTATCAGGTGTTTGAGCGTTTTTAGATTGTTGACTAAGTCGAACCTCCGAAAGGCTAATTTCCCCAGATTCTTGTACTTTTCCGGTAATATCGAAGATGTAAAAGTGGGACAAAAAATTGTTCTCATGACGTATTTTACCATCAATCAATCCTTTAACCACAGTCATATCCAAATAAATCCAAGAAGAAGTGTGATCAAGTGGATTTGAACCATTGGTTGTCGTGCAGATGCCTTGCCAGGTACCAGATAATTTCTGAGCCGAAAGCGAAAGGCTCATCAAAAGAAAAAATGTTAGTATGCGAACGTTCATTCCTATTTATTCGCATGAAATCAAAAAATGTTCCACTATTTAGAACTATATTTCACTTAAAATGTTTCATAATGAAATCCTAGCAATGAAAACTGTACTAATACTCATTTTTACCATCTTATTCATGAATAGCTCAGAAAAAGAATCCATCTACCAATTTCAGGTGAAAGACATCCAAGGTGAAACGTTTGACTTTTCTTCCTTGAAAGGAAAGAAAATAATGATTGTGAATACCGCATCTAAGTGTGGTTTGACACCTCAGTACGAAAAATTGGAGGCTTTGTATGAAAAATACAAGGACAAGAATTTTGTCATTGTGGGTTTTCCGGCAAATGATTTTATGTCTCAAGAACCAGGTTCCAACGAAGAAATAGAGAGCTTCTGTAAATTAAATTACGGGGTGACTTTTCCAATGATGTCGAAAATTTCCGTTAAAGGAAAGGATATGCATCCAGTGTATCATTTTCTGACGGAAAAAAGTAAAAACGGATTGGAAGATAGTAAGGTTGAATGGAACTTTCAAAAGTATTTAATTGATGAAAATGGGTTCCTTGTAAAAGTGATCTCACCAAGAATTCAACCCGATGACGAAACGATCACTTCTTGGATTGAAAAATAGCATCCATCGTTGAAATTTTGTTGATAAGTTAAGGTCTTTGCGGCCTTTTGCAACCTTCTGAAAACCTAGCTTTTTCTTATTTTTGTTTGACTTGAAAAAAGTGAATCAAACGAAATAAAAATAGATATGGCTGAAGAAGAAAGAAGGGATAATTATTCTGCGGATAACATTCAGGTATTAGAAGGACTAGAA
>JBEEIV010000021.1:0-9452 GCA_041169645.1 Bacteroidota bacterium | reverse complement strand
AAGGTCCGCATGGACCTGTATCGCCCATTTCCCAGAAGTTATCTTTTTTGGAAGCCAAAATGATGCGGTCTTCCGAAATGAATTTTTTCCAAATGGCAATGCTTTCTTCATCTCTTGGAACGCCATCCTTAGCATCCCCTTCAAAAACAGTTACATAAAGTCGATCGATTGGAATGCGGTAAACAGTGGTTAATAATTCCCATGCCCATGAAATGGCCTCTTCTTTGAAATAATCACCAAATGACCAGTTTCCAAGCATTTCGAACATGGTGTGATGATAGGTGTCAACGCCAACCTCCTCAAGGTCATTGTGTTTCCCTGAAACCCTTAAGCACTTCTGAGAATTGGCAACACGTTTTTGTTTCGCTTGCTGATGCCCAAGAAAAAAATCTTTGAATTGATTCATTCCTGCATTCGTAAACATCAGGGTTGGATCATTTTTTACCACCATGGGAGCAGAAGAAACAATTTGATGTCCTTTGCTTTCGAAAAAGTCAAAAAATTGCTGGCGTATTTCAGAAACCGTCATTGTATCGTTTTGTTTGCTTGCAAATTTAGGAAAATGAGGGAACTATAGGTAATGAAAATGTGCATATCGCATGCGAATTGAGTTTAATTTGATTGTTTTGATGCTAAAATCCTGAGTAAGGAATAAAATAGATGTCGTACAATACATCTCGGATGTACGATTGAAGTGTGGTTCTTTTTCAATAGAGGAGAAAACCAACTTTATTGAGTAGCGTCTACAGGTCCTAAAAACCGACGTAATCCATTACTTTTGTAGGAACAAGTACCGAATATGGAATTTATTACACAAGAATTAGATGAGTATTGCTGTAATCATACAGCAGGGGAGAGTGACTTATTGAAGCGCATCAACCGCGAAACCCATTTGGAAGTATTGCAGCCACGCATGTTAAGTGGACATTTTCAAGGACGCGTGTTGAGTATGTTCTCCAAAATGATTCAGCCGAAAAGAATCCTGGAAATTGGAACCTATACGGGTTACTCTGCCTTGTGTTTAGCCGAGGGACTCGCTTCGGATGGTAAATTGATTACCATTGATGTGAACGAAGAACTCGCCAAGCGTGTTCAATCTTATTTTGATGCTTCACCTTTTTCGGAGCAAATAAATTATGTGATTGCTCCTGCATTGGATGTCCTTCCGAAATTAGAAGAAGAGTGGGATTTGGTGTTTATTGATGCTGACAAACAAAATTATATTACCTATTATGAAGCGGTACTTCCCAACGTAAAGAAAGGTGGATACATTATCTTGGATAATGTGCTTTGGTCGGGTAAAGTCACTGAGTTAGATAAAAACGATAAAGACACTGTTTTACTTAGGAGTCTAAACGATTTGATCCATTCGGATGCTCGTGTAGAGGAAGTCTTACTACCTATTAGGGATGGATTAATGGTCGCGCGAAAGGTTTAGGATGAGAAAGCTCGAAATACGTCAAACAAATGACGGTTCAAACACATTGTACTTACCTGAATTAAACGAAACCTACCATTCGACCCATGGTGCAAAACAGGAAGCCGAACACGTTTTTATCAATGAAGGACTTGCATTTCAGGCCTTAGAATCAAATGAATTGACCATATTTGAAATGGGATTTGGAACGGGTTTAAATGCCTTGTTGACAGCGGAATGGACAAAGAATCATGCATGTAAAGTTAATTACATCGGTATTGAACTATATCCGATATCAGAAGAACTTTGGAGCCAAATGGATTATGTAAATGGTTCTTCAGAAAGGGAACTGTATTCAAAAATAATGTCAGCAGAATGGGGCACGTACCAAGAAATTCATCCGAGATTCCGTTTAAAAAAATGGGAGCAAGATGTGCGTCAAATGGAGTTAAGTGAAAAAGTGGATTTGATTTATTTCGACGCATTTGGTCCGAGGGCGCAGAGTGAGATGTGGGATATGCCGATTTTGAGTAAAATGAAGGATGCGTTGAAAACGGGTGGTGTACTTGTAACGTATTGTGCGCAAGGACAAATGAAACGAAATTTAAAAGCCTTAGGACTACAAATTACGTCGCTGCCCGGTCCTCCCGGAAAAAGAGAAATGACACGGGCAACAAAAATTTAACATAAAATTTACGTTAGTCTGTTGTGCATTCAAAAAAAAGAACGTAATTTTGTATCGAATTACAGTTCATAGTTGTAGTTTTAGTTTTATAGTTTTAGCATGGTTTAGCAGGAAGAGGAACAAACACGATTTGTTCCTCTTTTTGTTTTTTAAGGCTGTACAAACAACGCTTTTAATTCCGCTAAAATAAGTGCGGTAGCACCCCAGACGATTTTCTCATTGAGCACGAAGCATGGAATATCCTTCATGAAAACTTGTTCATTTACCCGTATGTTGGTTTTGGAAACGGACTGTTCATCTAATAAATCCTTCAGCTTTACCTCGTAATAATGCGCAACTTCTCGCGCATTCAATTGAATACTTGGTCGCTCATTGTGCAAAAAAACAAACGGCGTTACCTCAAAACTAGAAACAGGAATCCAAACCATGGATAGCTCAATGAGCTTTTCTCCGCTTTCAATTGGTATGCCCATCTCCTCGGCTGATTCTCGCCGGGCAGTAAATTCTAAGTGATCATCTTCGGGCTCAGGTTTTCCTCCTGGAAAAGCCATTTGAGCACTGTGCTTGCCGTCATAGGTAGCACGTTCGATGAGCAGAAAACACCAATTTTCTTGGTGCTTATAAAAATGAATGGCAACAGCTGCTTTTTTTCGAACTGCATCCGCTTGATTTTCAAATGCATTTCGATAAGGCGCAAATTCTTTGTGAGCAGCGACACCTGGCAGCACTTGTTGAAATCGAGAGATAAATTCGCTCTTGGTCATGGGTGCAAAAATGCAATTTATTTTAAAAAGCAGTGAAATTATTCCTTAATTATCGTTAAAAAATGAAATAATTATAATAACCCCCTAAAAAAGAGGGGGTATGTTCATAAAAAAGATATAAAAAATGTTCTCGAGCGAAAAAAAAGAAATAATTTTGTCAAAAAAAATACAAAAATGGCTACAAAGAGATTAAATGCTTACCAGGATGTGTTGAATCGAGAACCAAAACACATTGAATTTGATGGGAAATTGTCAGAATTGTTTGGACAAAATGTATTCCACATCGATGTGATGCGTGAATACCTTCCATCAGAAACGTATAAGTCTATGTTAGAGTCTGCACAAAACGGTACGCGTTTGGATCGTAAAAATGCAGATCAAGTTGCTTCCGCAATGAAGGATTGGGCAATTTCTAAAGGAGCTACGCATTATACACACTGGTTTCAGCCATTAACAGGTACTACAGCAGAAAAGCATGATGCATTTTTTAAGCCGATTGGACCAGGTAAAGCAATTGAACGATTTGACGGTGATTTGTTGGTGCAGCAAGAACCGGATGCATCTTCCTTTCCAAATGGAGGTATTCGCAACACATTTGAAGCGAGAGGATATACCGCTTGGGATCCATCTTCTCCCGCTTTTGTGATCGGAAAAACCTTGTGCATTCCGACAATTTTCATTTCCTATACAGGAGAGTCTTTGGATTACAAAATGCCATTATTGAAAGCGCTACATGCCATTGATCAAGCAGCGGTGGAAGTTTGTCAGTTCTTTGATAAAAACGTGAATAAAGTCAATGCAACACTTGGTTGGGAGCAAGAGTATTTCTTGATTGATTCCGCACTATTTAATGCACGACCTGATATCATGTTAACTGGACGAGCGTTGTTTGGACATGCACCAGCAAAAGGACAGCAGTTAGAAGACCATTACTTTGGATCCATTCCGGAAAGAGTGAATGCTTTCATGCGTGAATTCGAGGTAGAATCGTTGAAGTTAGGAATTCCTGTAACGACAAGGCACAATGAGGTAGCACCTAATCAGTTTGAATGTGCGCCAATTTTTGAAGAGTGTAACTTGGCGAATGACCACAATTTATTATTGATGGACATCATGGAAAAGACTGCACGCAAACATAATTTTCGCGTATTGTTGCACGAAAAGCCATTCGCTGGCGTCAATGGATCAGGAAAACATAATAACTGGTCCCTTAGTACAAATACGGGAGTGAATCTTTTGGCTCCAGGAAAAAATCCAAAATCAAATTTACAATTCTTGACCTTTTTTGTGAATACCATCATGGCGATTCATGAGAATGCTGGATTGTTAAGAGCGGCGATTGCTTCTGCTGGAAATGATCATCGTCTTGGTGCAAATGAAGCGCCACCGGCAATCATCTCAGTGTTTATTGGTAGTCAACTTTCTCAATTACTTGACGACATCGAGAAAAATGTCAAAGCAGGTAAAATGACACCACAAGATAAAACAGAATTGAAATTAAACATTGGTAAAATTCCTCAAATCTTGTTGGATAATACGGATCGAAATAGAACATCACCATTTGCCTTTACGGGAAATAAATTTGAGTTCCGTGCCGTTGGTTCCTCAGCAAACTGTGGTTCTGCAATGATTGTGTTGAATACCATTATGGCGAAGCAATTGAAAGTTTTCAAAAAAGCCATCGATGCCCGCATTGCGAAAGGTGAAGGAAAAGACGAAGCGATCTTGAAAGAATTGCAGTCGATGATCAAGCAATCGAAGAAAATTCGTTTTGAAGGAAATGGGTATGGTGACGAGTGGGTTGTTGAAGCAGAGAAACGTGGTTTGGCTAATTTGAAAGATACACCAAGAGCGTTGCAAATTTGGCATGATAAAAACGTTTCCAAGTTATTTGATGAAATGGGTGTGCTTTCACCAAGAGAATTGGATGCACGTCGCGAAATTGAATTTGAAAATTATGTATTGAAAATTCAAATTGAATCACGCTTAATGGGTGACTTAATTCAAAATAATTTCATTCCCGCGGCGGTTGAATATCAAAACAAATTGATCTCAAATGTTCAAGGATTGATGAATGTGCTTGGTGATAAAGCCGGAAAAGCGGCTGCTAAAGCACAAATTGAAATCATTGAGAAGATTAGTACGCACATGAATAAAATGAAGGCTGCTTCGGATGCGATGTTGGAACAACGAAAAATCGCGAACAAATTAGAACATGCCGAGGACAAAGCGCTTGCATATTGTGATAAGGTCAAATCCCATTTTGATGAAATTCGATACCACGCGGACAAATTAGAGTTGTTGGTGGAAGATGAACTTTGGCCATTGCCGAAATTCAGAGAAATGTTGTTTACACGATAAATGAAAAAGCCCTGACGATGAGTCAGGGCTTTTTTTTACTTTTGCGATTACGCGGCTTCAAGCGTTTTTGCGACTAGGGTTTTTCGCAGTGCTTGCAGCTTTCCGGTTACCATTTCCAAATGTAATCGGTACTCCAAACAATGCTCCTCTGTTACATACCCTAAATCGCGAGCAACCAAAACCTGATTCAGTAATTCCATTCCGGAAGCATAGGCTTTCTCGTAGTGTTTAACTTGTTCCCGTCGTGGTGTTGGACCAGATCCCAGTGAAATATGACTGACTAAATCGATGCTTGCTTGTTTCATCCAATTGGAGAGACCAAAGCGCTCTGATGTTGGGAATTTTTTTGTTGCGGTGTAGGTAAGTAAAACGAGCGCATGCGCGTCTTTCCATACATCCAGTTTTTCGAACGAAAAAAGGTACGTTTTCATAATGAGTGATTTAAAGTTTCATTAAGTACGCCATTCCATTTTGTTTATTTTGGGTAAATAAACTTAAGCGATTTTAATCGTTTTACGGTATTTTTGATTTACTCTTGTCCGTATACGAAGAGCGTATGAATGAGCTCATGCATTACATCCTTTCCAGGCTTGAAGGTCAATTCGAATCCTTCCTTGGTGGTGACGATTTTACTCGTGCCATCAAACAGTTCTTTACTTGCTCGAAATGCAGGAATCATATCGAGTACGAGTCCGGCCCAACCCGTGTTTTCAATGTTTGTCAGTCTTTTTAGATCTCCTTGACACATAAATGCATGTGGATATGTCCTGACATTTGGTTGTCCAGTTGGACAAAATGTACGTTTATCCGTGCAGAAATAAAGTGTTCGTAGTCCAGTTTTAGTGTAAAAAATGCGTTGTGTTCCAAATTGAACAGTATTTTCTTGCCATTTCAAGCTGTCATAATCAGACTTTACACGTTCGATTGCCAAGTTTCTGCTGGATTCATTGTCGTATTCAATGAGTACTTCGAACGAAGCGGCGAAAGGAAATTGTTCATCAGAAGTTAACTTTCCACCAGCATAATTAATGGAAAAATGATTTGCCGATGAAAAGAGGTTGCGCAATTTGTAGTCCTTTGGGATGGATTCAAAAATCACTTTTGGAAAGTCATTGCTCAAATGAAAATACCGTGGACTTAACATCACGGTGGGAGCCGTTTTTTGATCAGCAGTTGTGTACGACAACTTGTTGGATTCCCATTTTATGATTCCCTTCACTTGTTCTCCTCCTAAGTTTTGACGAACGACAAATTGTTTTGCTTGTATGCGCTCCATTGTCCATTGAACATGCTCCAAAATCCAATTCGCTTGATTTGGATTTAAAACATGCGTCGGCGCGTAGAAAACATCTCTCCCAACTTGAATATAGTGTTTGCCATAGACTGGTTGCTTTACTTCATCGGTAGCACTAAAATGGAATAAAGTCGTTGGAACGTCAGGTGTATCCAGCAACATGACGCTCATCGCTTTGTTGAAATCGATGTGAATGTTATCCAATTGATTCAATCTTTTTTTCGATGAATTCAATTGCTTTAGTTGGTTTATAAAGGATTGATCTTTTACCTTGAAAAATTCTAAACTTAAGAGTTCTTTTATCAAGGTAAGTGGCTGTGCACTGAGTTCGAATCGGGCTTCTTTGAATACGGGAATTTTTTCTTCGGAATGATTCTCTATCGAAATGGATAAAGTGAAATGAACGATTGCATAGAACAGAATTCCAAGGCTAAGGATATATGCTATTTCTTTTGTGCGATGCATTTCGACTGTAAAGATATATGAAAGATGAATTGATTATCTTTGAACATGAAGATAATCGTACGATTTATTTTTTGGTTAAGCGGTTGGAAGATTGCCCAAAGTGTACCAGGTGATGTAAAAAAGTGCGTCATTGCGGTCGGACCACATACCTCAAATTGGGATTTTGTGTTAGGAAGAATGGCCTTTGTCTTGTTTGGTGTGAAGGGACGATACCTCATGAAAAAAGAACTTTTTTTTCCTCCATTGGGCTGGTTTCTGAGAGCAATTGGAGGAATTCCGGTAGATCGAAAAAAGAAGAACAATTTGACGGATACAGCCGTGAAGTATTTTGAGGAGAATGATTCAATGTTTTTGGTATTCTCACCGGAAGGTACAAGAGACTATAATCCAGATTGGAAAAAAGGATTTTATTATGTTGCCCAAAAAGCAGGTGTGCCCATTTATATATGTTACATCGATTTTAAAACGAAAACAGGCGGTTTTCATAGTCTATTTTATCCAACAGGTAACGTGGATCAAGACATCGCTTATATCAAAAGCGTATTAAGTCAATATGAAGGGAAATATCCCGAGAAAGGAATCCGTTAAGGTTGTTTTTTCTCTTTGAAGGTTCCAGATTTTATGTCGTATCCATATGGACAATGTTTGCACCCACTTTTACAGCAATATCCTCGTTTTAAATGGTATTTTTCAGTAAAAACAATGTATCCCTCTGTGGAAATGTAATAGTCCTCTTCGTCTAAATTTGATCGTTTTGAAAAACTTGAAAAATCTTCACTCATTATCCTCGCAATTAGATGATTGGTTCTCGGAATTAGTAAGTAATAGCCGCACAGAAACCTTTAACTTGCCTTGTAACACATCGAATCATAATTTGTTCGTAAAACGGGATGATTTAATTCATCCAGAGATTTCTGGAAATAAATTGAGGAAATTAAAATGGAACCTTATTCAGGCTGTTTCCCAAAATTGTGATGGAATAGTAACGTATGGCGGTGCTTTTTCAAATCATTTATTGGCTACTGCGGCAGCAGGTAAAGCATTGGGCATTTGTACCATTGGAATTGTCAGGGGTGAAGAATTATCTGCGGGTTCAAATCGGGTATTGAAGCGCTGCGCGGATTTAGGAATGGAGTTAAGATTTTACAC
This sequence comes from Bacteroidota bacterium, assembly GCA_041169645.1. Lineage (GTDB taxonomy): Bacteria > Bacteroidota > Bacteroidia > Flavobacteriales_D > Crocinitomicaceae > UBA952. Next base: position 1,317 of record JBEEIV010000021.1, on the reverse strand, counting down.
AAGGACTGCCTTTACCAAAGAAAAAAAAGTGAGTGGAAAAGTGCTTTTTGAAGGTAGAAATTTTTGGGTGATACCAGAAGGAGGTGCAAATCCAGAAGGAGTTCGTGGTTGTATGGAAATTATGGACGAACTTCCGAAGGCATTTGATCTTTATATTTTGGCGCAAGGAACAAGTACAACGAGTTTGGGTATGTTATTGACCATTCCAGCGTCTTCCAAATTAATTGTAGTTCCAGTTCTGAAGGGCTTCGAAGTACGAAATGAAATGCGCACATTACTGAATGATGATGCACAATTTGAAATCATTTCAAAACGATTAATTATTTGGGACGAAGAGCATCATGGTGGCTATGCCAAAACGAGTGAACAACTATTGTCCTTTATGAATGATTTTCATCAAGCAAATACTTTTCGGATTGAACCAGTTTACACAGGAAAAGTATTGTTTGCATTAAATCAAAGACTTCAAGAAATCACTGGGGGAGAAGGGAACTCAATTCTATTTTTACACACGGGCGGTGTATAGGGTAAAAAAAAAGCCCTGACGATTATGACAGGGCTTTTCAATTCGTTATTCTTAATCTATTTTTTTTCGTTGATTTAGTTTTTTGAAATTCATCAAGGCCTTGAAGTACAGTTCGATGGCACCAATGCTGCTCGTTGCTTGGTTCAATTTGGAATAATTTGCATCAAATGCCAATCCAAATTTATATTCTTTAATTTTCATTCCAAACGTCGCAATGATTGCATCGTTATGTCGGTAATAAGCACCGTACGTCAAATTTGTCGATTTGTTGATGTTGGTGATTGACGAACCTTCTTTCAACGTATGTTCGAAGGAACAACCTGCTGTAAAATTATAACTTGGTCCAGTTCGGAAGAAAATCATACTTGGTTGAACATGGAAATCACGTCTTTTTGTTGTAAAATCAGCACCTGCTTGAACAACCATATTCATGTATAATTTATCACCTTCAAATGAAAATGCAATCTTTTGACGAGTTAGGTGATTGAGTGCATATCCGGCATAAAAAGTTGATTTATTTCTACTCGTATGTTGGTAATACATTCCTGTCCCAAGGTCTATCGTTGCGTAAGAACTATTTAGTCCTAATTCTGTATTGGGCGAAGAGAAGAACCCAAGTCCATTCCATTCGTTTTCCCAAGTTTGGTTCGTTCGATTGACACTTTGTTGATAGAATCCAGGAGATAGTCCGATAGAGAATTTATTATTTCGATCTAATGCAATCGTATAATTAAACGGAATGGAAACACTCGTTGTCATGAAGCTACCATCACCCGTTTGGTCATTTAATG
>JBEEIV010000020.1:0-4515 GCA_041169645.1 Bacteroidota bacterium | reverse complement strand
TCCAGTGGAGAAATTTGCGAATGTTCCAGTGTATGGAATTTTCCCACCAATGGTCATACCTGCAGCTAATCCAATCATGTTCGCTTCGGCAATTCCTGCTTGAAAAAAACGAGTAGGATTTTCTTTTTGAAAGGCATCCATTTTTAATGAACCAGTTAAGTCAGCACACAACGCAACAACATTTGGATTCGTGCGTCCCAATTCCGCTAATCCTTCGCCAAATCCTGATCGCGTGTCTTTGTTTCCTAGTATTTCAAATTCCATAACTATAAATTTAATAAGAGTGTTTTATTTGAATCAATTCTGAATTTTTTTTCTTTTGTGTAGGCACTGGATTTTTGGTCTTTTTCCCTGTAAACCAGTTTATAGTTCCCCGGTTGAAGCAGCCATTTACCTTGAAGTTGCGCTTCGTCCATGTTACACACCCATTCCCACTGATCGGGTTTACGCTCGTAGAATATTTGTCCAACGATTGCTTTTGTTACCACATACTCCAATGTTCCGGCTGGGACAATATCGATCACCGTTGTTTTACTTTGATTTATTTCTATTTGCTGGTAAGTTCTGGGCAGCGTAAATACCTCTATGTCATACGTGCCTACAATGTATTTTTGGGTTGAATTTATATTTTGAGCATACAAGGTTTTTGCATCGTCTTTCGGAGAAATACGCATTTGAAAGGTCGGATTCTGCGTGTTTTTTGAAGCAGTAAATTTCAGATATCCTTGGGGTGCATCCACGATAATCGTATTGTGTGTATGTTTTTGTAAAACGATTCCTTTTTTCTCAACCTTGGGGAGTGTGTTTACCACTAAGTCATAGCTTATTTCAGGATCTAGGACCAAAGTATCAGGAAGGTTTTTCCGATTTAATGTATGTGTAAAAGTATACTTCAATTTATTGGTACCACTTTCATAAAAGAACAAAGTCACATTCGTTTCTGTCGCTTTTTTGGTGATGTCGTTCAGGTTTACTTGAACGGTTGTATTAACAAGTGTTTTAGAAACAATGGTAGATAGTACATTTCGGAATGATTCCTTGCTTTCAGCATCTGAATAAGCGCCAATGCAATCAAACTTGTCTAAGTAGGATAAATCCATTCCAAGACCAATTACAAATGGAGTTACTTTAACACCTTTATCCTTTAACTTTCGTGCAATGATGCAGGGATCGTTATCGCAAGACTCTAGTCCGTCCGTTATTAAAATGATGAAATTTCTTGCCAAGGTATCTGGGAAATCTCCTGCTGCTGCCTCCAAAGAGCGTGCAATAGGTGTTGATCCTTTTGCTTGAAGTCCTTTGACCTTTGTTTTGATGGCATCCACGGTATTCAATCCAAAAGGGACCTCTAATTTTGTGTCATTGCAATCTTGATAGGTATTGGTAACAGGTGTTTGATGTCCATATACACGTAAAGCAATTTCCAAATTGGGAATACCCCTCAATTTTTCTACTTCTTGAATAAGCACCTCTTTTGCTGCCTGCATGCGCGTCTGATTGTTGTTCCAATCGACGTTCATGCTATTTGATGCATCAAGGATAAATAATATGCGCGTGTTTTTTTGTGTCCAGCCGAGGCCGGAAAGACACATAAACAAGACACATATCCACTTTTTCATCAATAGTCTCCTAAGGATTCTTCTAATTGCGCTAATGCAGCTGTTAATTGTTCTGGATTTGGCGCTACGCCGTGCCATTTATGTGACCCCATCATGTAATCAACTCCTTGACCCATTTCGGTCTTCATAATAATCACAACAGGTTTGCCATTTCCACACATTTCTTTTGCTTTGGTCATTTTCGAACGAATGTCATCAAAGTGATGTCCATCCATTTCTAAAACTTCCCATCCAAAAGCCTGCCATTTTTGTGCCAAGTTTCCAAGTGACAAGACATCTTCAACATCTCCGTCGATTTGACGACCATTGTAGTCGATGGTTGCAATCAAGTTATCCACCTTGTTCGCAGCTGCGTACATGGCTGCCTCCCAAATTTGCCCTTCTTGTAACTCGCCATCACCGTGTAAGGTGTAAACGATGCTCTTTTCACCATTTATCTTTTTTACTTGCGCGGCACCCGCTGCAACGGAAAGCCCTTGTCCAAGGGAACCTGAAGCCATGCGAATTCCAGGTAATTTTTTATCGGTAGATGGATGTCCTTGTAAGCGACTAGAGAGTTTTCGAAAAGTCCCAAGTTCCGCAATGGGAAAATACCCCGCTCTAGCCAAAACACTATACCAAACAGGAGAAATGTGTCCGTTAGATAGGAAAAACAGATCTTCACCTATTCCGTCCATTTGAAAGGACTCCGCATTGAAGTTCATTTGCTCAAAATACAGAAAACTTAAAAAATCGGCACAACCTAAAGATCCTCCAGGGTGACCTGAATTTACTGCTGAAACCATACGAACGATGTCTCTTCTTACTTGCGAAGCAACTTTTTCTAATGCTGAATTCTCCATGAATATTAACTAAGGAATTATATGTGGGCAAAACTAAGTTTTATTATCTTAGCTTGAAATTGAAAAATTTGAACATTTGGTACAACTTTTCAACGATTTTAAACGTCCTTCGGACACAAAACTGATTTCATGAAAAAGGGCTTACTCATTATTTTACTTGCCTTCACTCAACAAATGTTTGCACAAAAGGCAAATCCAGCGTTGTCGGAGAGTTATACAACACGCGAATTACAAGCGTTGGAGCAAGAGGCAACAGGAACCATTGAGGTACTAAATTACGCAGTTGATCATGCGTGTTATATCATAGCAATTCCGGAAGGGAAGGATGTTAGTCAATTTCCAACCTTGATAAAACCAGTAAGCTCACTTCGTTTTACGGATTACGAATTGCAAATTTTAGATCACACCCAATATTTCCGAGTAGCAGGGAAAAATGAACTTCTTGTTGTGAAATCGATAAACATTCTCAAATTAGAAATGCAAAACAAGAAATAATGATGAAAAAACTACTAGCCACCTTTTTTGCCTTCGTTAGTTTTGCGAGCTTTTCTCAAGTTACTTTAACTATCACTGACCCTGATTATGGGCAAACAAACCCATTGAATTGCGCAGGAATCGTTCCAACTGGAGGTACCAATTTCATCGATGGTGTGGGAAATTACTTGCCAAATACGGATCAAACTTTGGTCTTGTGTCCAGATTTAACACAGGGATCGAAAGTGTCTATTTCCTTCGCAACAAACATTGGTTTTGAGTTTGACATTCATCCGACGGATACCTTATATGTCTACGATGGTCCAACAACGAGTGCTCCTTTGCTTGGTGCATACAACTCCGGGACGAATCCAGTTGGATTTTTTGTGCAAGCTTCTTTTGCCAACAATCCTTCGGGATGTTTGACCTTGCGTTTTCGTTCAAATGGAGCGAATGAAGGAACGGGTTGGGTAGCAAATGTCGCGTGTGGTAACCCACCTCAACCCATTGAGCCGCATATCGAAGCTTTTAAAAATGGTGTTGGACCCAACATCTTGAATCCATTAGACACAGGTTATGTGGATTTATGTTTTGGAGATTCTGTCTTGCTTACAGCAACGCCATTGTTTCCTTATTCCCTCGAAAACACAAACACTGGTTATTCTCAAACCGTTGCCAATTGTAATTATACTTGGACGATTGGAGGAGTTGGACAATTCACAGGACCTTCTGTTTGGTTTACACCTCCGGCACAATCAGGATATTATGTGGATTTGAAAGTACAAGATATTTTTCCGCATCAGGCAAACATTGCTTGTAAAGTCAGGGTTTCACAAACACCATTCTTCACTGGTACGGGTCCACTTGAGGATACCGTATGTTTGGGATCAAACACAAATTTACTCGGTGGGGTAACGGCAACAGACACGGTGGGAATTGATATTCCTGGAGGTCAATTTCAGATAGGTGGTATTTTTGCTGGTTTAACGTTCTTGCCGGATGGCGCAGGTCAAACGTACTCATCTGTTGTACCCATGTCGGGGTTTGATTCTACCGCAGTAATTACATCGGCAAATGACTTTGATGAGTTGTGCATCGATATTGAACACTCCTATATTGGAGACATTGAAATTGCGCTTACGTGTCCTAATGGAACCACGGTTTCTTTGATGAACGCATACAATCAAACGCCTTTTGGATGGAATGAGCTTGTTCCTGGTGGTTGCGGGAATGGCATAGGTACGTTTTTGGGTAATGATACAAATATCGATGGTGGTGCACCCGGAACTCCGGTTTGGACCTATTGTTTTTCTCCTACCAATGCTACCTTGGGCACCATTTGTGCGGAGGAGGCTGCAGGGAACACCATAGTCAATTCTTATGGATTTCAATCAATGAATCCGAATGGGGTTTATTTACCTGATGGAGATTTCAATCAATTTGCAGGTTGTCCTGTTAATGGACCGTGGACCATATCTGTACAGGATAATCAGGGAATTGATGATGGATATATTTTTCAATGGGGGATTTATTTTAATGCCTCACTGTATCCAGAATCTGAAGGATACCAAAACATTGTT
>JBEEIV010000019.1:0-5770 GCA_041169645.1 Bacteroidota bacterium | reverse complement strand
GAGTAAAAGTTGGTCCACCCATCGGATTATATCGTCCGTCAAAGCGATGACCTCCAATTAAATAAAAACTTGAATCAATCACACCTAAGTTACCACCTGTCAGCGCAAAACGATTGTCATTAATCTGAATAAAGTTTGCTGAAATATCGTTTCCGTTGATGATATCAAAGATCAAACCTGTCAAATTGATTTCTGTCAAGTACGGAAAAGTAATGTGATCATTTGCGGAAGGACTAAACCCATATCCACCTGTGAGGTAAAGTTTGTCACCCACTTGCACTTCATTCATATTCGTGGATTGAAGCTGCTCTTTTAATCCGTTTGGCAACACATTGACAGACGCGTACCAATATTGATTATTTGCTTTATCCAAGACATAAATAAGGTCATTGTTATTTGAGGCAGGAAATGCATTGAATGGTTGACGGGCATGAATCCCATCTTTTCTCCCACCGACGATGATCCATTTTCCATCTAGTTCAGCGCTAGCAAAAGAATGCAATCCCGGCAAATCCAATAAGGAAGTGGGAACCAATTTTATTTTATATGGAAATTGGGATTGTTGTCCTAAAAGTTGAAAACTTAAAACACAAATGAAAGAAAGGAATAACTTCATAAATTTACTGTTGGATAAAAATTTCTTTTATTAAAATAAACACGCCCATCACCAGTACAAACCAAGCAAAACCTTTGCGCAAAACATGCGTTTCAAGTCGTTTAGCAAGTTGTCCCCCAACGATGATTCCTGCAATTGAAAGCATGCTTATCACCCCTAAGAATGACCAATCCATTTTTTCGCCTTGAGACCAAACATCGCCTGTAAATCCAACAAGAGAATTGATGGAAATTATAAGTAACGAAGTACCAATTGCTTTTTTCATCGGGAGTTTACTCAAAACGACCAGCGCGGGAACGATTAAAAACCCTCCACCTACTCCGACAAAGCCTGTTAATACCCCAACGAAAAAGCCTTGAAAAATCAAGGGCCAAATCAACTCATTTGAAGGTGGGTCTTGAACTGTTTCTACTGTAGAGGGACGCAACATACGGACTGCCGCAAAGAGCATTAATATAGCAAAGAACAACATCATCGCAGTAGATTTTTCTACGACAACGTTTTCTGAAACCCCTAGTTGATCCGGAATAAGCGGTAAAACCCATTTTCGCGTCATAAAAACAGCAACTAACGACGGTAAACCGAAGACAAGTGCTGTCCGAACATCCACCTCCCGTTGTCTAATTTTCGAAAATACACCAATCAAACTGGTACTTCCTACAATGAATAAAGAATAAGCGGTCCCCAGCTCAGGATGGATGTGAAACAAATAAACTAAAACGGGCACCGTTAGAATGGATCCACCCCCTCCAATTAAACCCAATATGAGTCCAATCAATACGGCGGAAAGATATCCGAAAAGCTCCACTTATTTCAGAATTTTACTCTGACAGATAAAATCCGTAGTCGGAATTTCTGTTTTTGAAATGGCAGCAAATCCACCATCGACTTCCGTGAAATTTCGATAACCCCTTGCTTGTAGAATACTCGCAGCAATCATGCTTCTGTACCCACCCTGACAATGCATGAAGAAATGTTCTTCTGGATGAATGTCTTTTGTCCATTCATTAATGTAAGCCAAAGGTTTACTGTAGGAATCTGAAACATGCTCCGCAGCGTATTCCGATTCTTTTCGTACATCAACCACAACTGATTTTGATGGATCATAAAGCGCAACAAATTCATCTGGACTGATGCGATTTACAGTATCTATCTCCTTTTGCGAATCTTTCCAAGTGGAGAATCCACCCGATAAATAACCAACCACATGATCGAATCCGACACGACTTAAGCGTGTAATCACTTCCTCTTCCATTCCCGGGTCAGTCACCAGTAAGATTTCTTGTTTCACATCACCGATTAACGCCCCAACCCAAGGTGCAAAATCTCCTTTAATTCCAATGTTTATTGAATTTGGGATGAATCCTTTTGAAAATTCACCTGCTGGACGCGTATCCAAGATGAGCGCACTGGTTGATTCCGCTACTAATTCAAAAGCATCAGCTGAAAGAGGATTCATAGCTCTTAACTTCACCTCATCAAAGCTATCATAACCCGCTTTGTTCATCGCTACATTGAAACCAAAATACGCTGGTGGCGGCAATAATCCATCCGTTACAGCAGCAATAAACGCATCCTTGTTAGGTTGATTCAGTGCATAATTCATTTTCTTTTGGTTCCCAAGTGTATCAACGGTTTCTTTCATCATGTTTTTACCACAAGCAGAACCAGCACCGTGAGCAGGATAAACTGTTACCTCATCTGACAAAGGCATAATCTTCGTAGTTAAACTTTCATACAAGAGTCCAGCTAATTGCTCCTGAGTCATATCTGCCGCTTTCTGTGCTAAATCTGGTCGACCAACATCCCCAAGAAACAAGGTGTCACCAGAAAACAGCGCATGATCTTTCCCGTCCTCATCCTTCAATAGAAAACACGTACTTTCCATCGTGTGTCCTGGAGTATGCAAGGTTTTTATTTGAATTGAGCCAATTTCAAAGATCTGACCATCCTCAGCCACAATTGCTTCAAAGGCTGGGTTTGCTGTCGGACCGTAAACGATTTTCGCACCTGTTTTTTTACTTAAATCTAAGTGACCAGATACAAAATCAGCATGAAAATGTGTTTCAAAAATATATTTCAGCTTCACCCCATCTTCTTCCAAACGATTTAAATATGGCTCCACCTCTCTCAAAGGATCAATAATAATGGCTTCATTTCCACTTACCACGTAGTAAGCTCCTTGTGCCAAACATCCCGTGTAAATTTGTTCAATTTTCATGTGCATTCATTTAATTCAGTACAAATATAAACTAGCTCTTTCATACAAAAAGTGATAAATGTCACAAATCCGTATTCTTTTCTGCTACAAAACAAAAAAAGACATCCGAAGATGTCTTTTTATCCAATTTTTAAAGCAATTATCCTTTTCCTAACAATCCTTTTTTCAAGGTTTCGTCTGCAGGTTTAGACCCTAGCCAAATCGCAAAAAGCGCCTTTTTAAAGTCATATCCTGGAATGGTGCCTTTCACGACGCCATTTTTTGTCACCTTCACACCTTTGTCAGCAGTATATTCGAGGTGAATGATATCCCCATTTTTAAACGGCTCTGAAAAAAAGGAAATGAATTTCTTCTTTTCGTCAGCGGAAGCCTTACAAGAAGAATTAGCGAATCCTTCGTTTACCGACTCAATGAATCGTTCTCTTGTCACACTACTGGAAATAATTTTAATGTGAATCGCCATTGCGCCAGTTCCATAAATCACCTTAGAAGCATCTGTTGTTTTCGTTTCTAAGTACAAGGCCGCAACATATAAATCCATCCAATATTTCTCTCTCAAACCACCACCATTCAGAACAAGGTTTTCATTTCCAAGTTTAATGGTTGTCGGGAATTTAACACCAGAAATTGTTTTCGTTTGTGCAAATGACTGGAAACCAATCATTAGTAATAAAATACAAAGTAAATTTTTCATTCTTTTTGTTTTAGGGTTTCTTCAAAAATAACGATAAATGAATCAAAATCAAAATGGCTTATTTATCCTCCCAAACATCGGGATCAGCATTTTCGTCAATCAGTTTTTTCCAATTGTATTGTAGGTCCTCGGTGTCTTCTATGATGGACATGTAATCTTTTGCATCGATGTCATAACGTAAAATTTCCTCTCCAGTATACGCTTCAATCGCGTCTAAATAGGCAACTTCTTCCTCACTGCAAAAGGACAATGCTTGTCCAGTTTGTTGACCTCGACCAGTACGTCCACAGCGGTGAACATAATTTTCAGGAGAATCTGGAAGGTCATAATTGATGACATAATCCATATTTGGAATGTCAATTCCGCGACACGCAACATCAGTAGTAATCAGCACTTGATTTTCGGTGGAACGGAACCGATCTAAAATTGCAAAGCGGTCTTCTTGTTCTTTTCCTCCATGCAATGCTTCCGCCTTCACACCTACCCGCTCCATAGCTGAAACAACTCTTTCAGCACGAACTTTCGTACGGACAAAAACTAAGAATTTAAAATCCGGATATTCCTTGATCATGTTTTCCAAAAAGAAACGCTTGTCGTCCATTTCAATAAATGCAACGGCATGAGTGACATTTTTAGAAACGGGATTTTTAGGAGAAATTTGAATGCGAATGGCGTCACGTACTACATCATAGGCCAATGACTTAATCTTTTTAGAAATGGTCGCCGTAAAAAACAATGTTTGACGATTTTTGGGGATTTTCTTTAAGACATCGTGAATGTCTTTGGTGAAACCAAGATCCAACATGAGATCAGCCTCATCCAATACGAGCATTTCCAATTTAGAAATATCGATGTATCCTTGCGCGATTAAATCAAACATTCTTCCTGGTGTGGACACTAAAATATCTAAGCCGTTTTTTAGTCGGGTGATTTGCTTTTCTTGCTCCACACCGCCATAAAGTCCTAGTACACTAACTGCTGTTTTCGCACCAATTTGAACCACCACCTCTGAAATTTGCTTCGCGAGTTCTCGCGTTGGAACAAGCACCAAACCACGTATCCCTTTGTAAGAACCACGTTTTTTGGTGGCAAATTTATGTATCATCGGAATCACAAAAGCTGCCGTTTTCCCGGTTCCTGTTTGCGCTACGGCCATCACATCTTCACCTTCCAATATGGGTTTAATCGCTCGGTGTTGAATATCCGTTGGTCGCTTAAATCCTAAGATTTCGAGTTGGTCTTTTAGTTCATCAATAAGGGAATAGTCCTTGAATTTCATGTCACAAAGGTACGAATGTTTGAATAGGAAAATACCAAATTCGTATCCAGAATGAACCTTTCGAAGACCAACCTGTAAGCAAGTAAAAAATACAACTCATGAAACGAATCTTCTTATTAACGGCATTAGCGACTTTCAGTTGGAAAGCGTTCGCCACAGAAAAAGACTTAATTAAGTCCACACTTTCCGAAGTAACGGTTTATTCCCAGGGTGCACAATTGCATCACAAAGCGAATTACACGGTCAAAATTGGCGTGACAGAACTGAGCATTGAAGGAATTAGTCCGCACATTGACCCTAAAAGCATCCAAGTAAAAGCAACAGGAAATGTGGTTATTTTAGATTCTAAATATGTTTTATACTATCCTCAACCAACGAGTGTTGTTGAAAACGGAATGACTCAAAAAATCAAACGAAGCATTTCTTTACTGGAAGATTCGATACGAAACTGGAATTTTGACATTCAGGAGATCGACGATGAAATAGGTGTACTGAATGCCACTAAATACATCATCAGCAACAATGGCTCCATGAAAGGCACAGGAAAAGTAAACGATTCCATTCAGCTACTGAAGTCCGCAGTCGACTATTACGCGCTCAAAATGAATGAAATCAATAAAAAATTACTGGTTTTACAACGCAAAAAAGCCCTCAAAGTACAAACGAAAAAAGAAATGGAAGACCGATTGGTCGAATTAAGAAACTATCAAAATGGAAATGGATTAACCGAAGAAAACACAAAAGCCATTCCTCGTGTGGTGATAACCCTTTCTTCCAATGAGGTAACTTCTGGAAAAATTCAATTCTCCTATGTGGTTTCCCAAGCTGGCTGGACTCCACTTTACGACTTGAGAAGCGATTCTTCTACAGGTAAAATCAACTTAACGTATAAAGCACAAGTGCATCAAAATACTGGTCTTGATTGGAACGACATCCGTTTAAACATTTCCACCAACAATC
>JBEEIV010000018.1:0-2530 GCA_041169645.1 Bacteroidota bacterium | reverse complement strand
CTTTTTTTTCACCAAAACAATAATCCACGAAAGTTGGCGTTAGCTATACAAACATTTATATCGCCTATGGTTCAAAAATTTTACTCCGAAACATTATTGGTAAATGAAGCAAAGTTAAAACCTTCCTCCGCTGCCTTAAATTTCATCTTAAATTACAGCAAATCATTGGAGGTGAAAAAACTGAAAAAACAAAAAATCTTCATTTGCAAAAACTAATGAAAAGCCCTGATAGGATAATCAGGGCTTTTTTTTTGTGTCATTCAGTATCTCATGGATGATTTTACCAATGAGGTCAAAAGGTAAATCTTGATCCATTGGAAATTGAATGGAACCTTTTGCATGTTTGTAGGGCTTAAGCTCCTCAGATAGCGCTTTTATTGGACGAGATCCAGGATACAAACCAATATGTTTGGCATATCCAGCGTAATGAATGAAATTCTTCCCATTCTTTTTAAACGTCGGAATTCCGTAACTTTTACATTCTGTCAATTCTGGAACTGAGTCCAAAATGTATTGACGAAGCTGCATCAGCTTTTCCTGCGTTTCTTTAGGGAAGGATGAAATATGTTCCTGAACTTCTGGATGCATTTAGGATTCGCAATACGTTTTAAATTGATTCAATATTGCTTGCCAACCTGCTTGTTGCAGCTCCAAGGAATTTTCTGATTCCGGCTGAAAGCGTTCGCTGACATGTGTGGATTGACCTAAATCTGAAAATTCTACTTCCCATAAACGTCCATCCGCCAGAACGATCGATAAAAACGCCTGATCTTCAATTGTTTCGTAGACTCCTTGAAAATCAAATCCTGCAGATCCATCCACCGCTTCCATGCGCAATGAAAAGGTCCCTTCCTCGCGCAAGTCGACTTGTGCATGAGGACAACACCACGATTCATGTGCAAAATTCCACTGTACAATGTGTTCACTTGAGGTCCATTTCTCCCACACTTCTTTTATTGGGGCTTCGATCATGGCCTCTACTTCGATCCATTCTTTTTCCATGAAACAAATATACGGAAAGTGATAATTCCATCCATACAACGCGATATTGTTTAACTTTGTTCCACATGGAATTTACCCTCGTTTCTGATTTCAAGCCAACTGGTGATCAACCCGAAGCAATCCGTCAATTGGTGGCAGGATTGAATGCTGGTATTTCGGATCAAACCTTACTTGGGGTAACAGGAAGTGGTAAAACGTTTACCATCGCAAATGTTGTTCAACAGTTGCAGCGTCCAACATTAATTCTTTCGCATAACAAAACCTTAGCGGCTCAACTTTACGGAGAATTCAAGCAGTTTTTTCCAGAAAATTCGATTGAATATTTTGTATCCTATTATGATTACTACCAACCAGAGGCGTATTTACCGACAACGGGGGTGTACATCGAAAAGGACCTGCAAATCAATGATGAAATTGAGAAATTACGCTTATCGGCTACCTCTGCCCTGCTTTCTGGTAGAAAAGATGTTTTGGTTGTCGCTTCGGTATCGTGTATTTATGGTATTGGAAATCCACAGGAATTCAGAGAAAGTATTTTACATTTAAAGGTTGGTCAAACGGTTGCCCGAAATAAATTTTTATTCAAACTCGTTGAAAACCTTTATCAACGTGCTGGTGATAAATTCGAACGAGGCATGTTTCGTGCCATGGGAGAAACGGTTGATATTTTTCTAGCCTATGCCGATTATGCCATACGGATTGGATTCTGGGGGGATGAAATTGAAACGATAGCGTCCATCGATCCAGAAACAAGTGAGCGCATTGAAACGTTCAAGGAAATTGACATTTTCCCTGCTAATTTATTTGTTTCTAGTCCCGAAAATACCCGTCAAGCCATTGAACAAATTCAAGACGATTTAGTCGTACAAGTTCAAAACTTTAAAGAACAGGGGAAATTAGAGGAAGCCAAACGACTAGACGAGCGAGTGAATTATGATTTGGAGATGATTCGAGAGCTGGGTTATTGTTCGGGCATTGAAAATTACTCTCGATACTTCGATCGACGCCAACCAGGTGAACGACCGTTTTGTTTATTGGATTACTTTCCGGATGATTTTCTGCTCGTTATTGATGAAAGCCACGTGACACTTCCTCAAGTTCGTGGGATGTATGCAGGTGACCGTGCCCGAAAAACAAATCTGATTGACTATGGTTTTCGTTTACAGGCAGCCATCGATAACCGTCCCTTAAAATTTGAGGAATTTGAAGGATTCCTAAATAATACGATCTATGTCTCAGCCACACCGGCCGATTATGAGATGCAACGCTCAGAAGGCGTAATTGTGGAACAATTAATTCGTCCAACAGGATTATTGGATCCCATCATTGAGGTGCATCCATCGAAACATCAAATTGATCATTTAATGGCCGCGATTCAAGATCGAATTGCTGTAAAAGAACGTGTGTTGATTACGACACTCACGAAGCGAATGGCCGAAGAATTGCAAAAATATTTAGATAAGTTGGGCATACTTTGTCGGTACATCCACAGTGAAATCGACACCATCGAACGTGTCGAAATCTTACG
>JBEEIV010000017.1:0-3241 GCA_041169645.1 Bacteroidota bacterium | reverse complement strand
AAGTAAAATAAAACAACCAAAAGTGTGAAATAAAACAAACATTTATATGACCGTGTGTTTCACAGCTTTGTGGAATTTTGTTCCATGGATGAATTCAATATTGGTGCACAAATTAAAGCGGTAGTGGAGTCCAAAGGGATGACCGTAACAGAGTTTGCCAAACGCATCAATAAGTCGCGGGAAAATTGCTATTCGATCTTCGAACGAAAAACGATTGATACCGGATTACTTCAAATCATTAGCAGTGTCCTACAACATGATTTCTTCATGCAGTTCAGTTCATCTTACAGTCAAATGGAGGAGGAAACACAAAAGTTACGCGATGAAAATAGCCTGCTCAAGGAGTATAATGCGATGCTGAAGGGAAAGAACTAATTTGATCCTTATCCACGCATCTTCTTCACCCACATACCCATCACGAGCGCAAGTGACACGACGAACAATCCTAACAGTAATCCTCTGTAGTCGCTAAAGAGCGTTGGATAACTTGTTCCGATGTACAAATAAGCAGCAGCAATACATACTTTAAAAGGGATGAACTCGGCGTTCGTCCAAGTCATTTTTTTAGTGAAGAAATTCATGTGCCAGTTTTTATGGTTAGCATAAAATTAGCTTGGAATAATTCCTAGAAAAATGACCTTGCTCAGGTTTTTGATAATGGATGGATTGGGGGAGACTTTGATGTAAGGAGCCAAGAATTTATTTCCACCAAAACCGGAAACATTTACTTGAGCCTTGAATTTCAAGGACATGGTACTTTCCGTATCGGAAAGCAACCCTATTTCATCAATTCAGTTACGCAATCGACCGCTAATTTCGCACATCCCTTTTCATCGGAATCGGCAGCAGTAAAGTTGTCGTAATTATTTTCTAATTTCTCTAGGTAACAATCTACATAAGCTTGTTTTTTGTCGCCAAGGATACTTAATTCACCATCTACTTTTTTAATTTCCTGATTAGCTTTGTCCTTGTCCTCTTTGTTCCAAGCTCCTTTTTTACTTGTTTGACCGCATGCCGTTAATAAAAGGATGCTTCCAATAATAATGAATGATTTTTTCATAGTCGCGTATTTATTCCTTTGAAAATAATAACAATAACCGAAATAGGCTGAATTTAATTTCGATGTAAAGGAAAATCTGATCTATTTAGTGCGACTTTCGATCAGCTGCACATTCGATTCAAATCCTTTTTAAAACGAATAATGCAGGGAAACTTTAGCACCTGCCAAGGAATAATTTAAGTTGGGGAGGGCCGCTCCTGGAGCAACGCCCAAATTCACTTGATCAAACACGACGTTTTTAAACACGCAAAATTCCAGGTTCCAGGCAGCTGAATTGTGGCGAATAAACGAAAACCCGTGTCCAATTTCTAGTCCAATGGATTTCAAGTTGACATCAAATTTCTGCTGAATAGTGGAAGGAAAAGGCGGCATCGTCATGTCCGGAACATTCAAGGTCTCTTCGGTACTGCGGTAGTTATAATTCAAGCGAATGGGGATGTATTTCCCTACGTTTGAGGTCATCCCATCGTATTGAAATTGGTAATTGAGTCCCAAGGAATAAAAGTGATTTAAACTGGATAGAAATTTCACATCGGTGATAATGCCCACATAATGTTGTCGATTTAGATACTTTCCAATACCTAGATTCAGGCAAATAGGCAGGTCATAATAATAGCCGTTTCCGTTGGATGAAAGGTAATAGCTATCTGGAATAAATCCATTTTCAGATCCTGCGGCATAAGACGAAAATCCGATGGAGAAGGCGTACTCATCAATTTTTCTTGGACGAATAAGGGTATCACGCACACGTACTTGATAGGTGACATCTTCTTCAAAAAAATCGTACATCTCCCGAGATAGGGAATACTTTCGGTTGTAGTCGTCGCGAAAAGTCAAATCCCCATCTTTTTGGTCGAACTCAATGATTTCACCATAGAGTACTTTGCCCGTTTTCAAATGCACGATGTCGTAAACAACGGGTTTTTTTGGTTTCGATTGTGCCTGTAAGGATGTGATTTGAAGGCACGTAAACAATGTCAAGTAAAAGATGTGTCGAACCATGGGAACGTATTTTTGGTCTAAAAATAAGTGAAATCTGTGAATTTACATTTGCTGGAGGAATTCATATCTTTGCGCCGTGTCGAAATACTTGAGTATAGCTAAGATCAGCGAAGGATTCTATAAAGAAAAAGGATCCAAGTTTTATGCTTTTGCTGTGCCTGTTCAAACAGAAGAAGAGGTAAAGGCATTCATTCAAACCAAACGAAAAGAACACCATCAAGCGGTACATGTTTGCTCCGCATTTCGCTTGGGATTCGACAAGAAAATCTACCGTTCCAGCGACGATGGGGAACCATCTAATTCAGCCGGACCACCGATTTTAGGTCAGATTCAATCCTTCGATTTGAGCAACGTGCTCATCGCTGTGGTTCGTTATTACGGAGGAACTAATTTAGGTGTTGGCGGACTCATATCTGCCTATCGTTCGGCGGCAAAAGCGGCATTAGAAAACGCAGAAATCATAGAATGTGAGGAAGAAGTGATTTGGAATCTGCAATTCTCTTATGCGGAACTTCCACAAGTCATGAAAGCACTGAAATCTTTTCCTTGTAAGATCCTCACCCAAGATTTGTCTGAAATAGGAAAACTTTCGGTTTCTATTCCCTTGTCACAAGATCGCTTGATGTCGGAACTGCTTCCTTACCGTGTTAATCCTTGAATTTTACTTTTTCAAAAGGAAATAAATCGGACATTTCTCCGGAGTAATAGAATTCATACGCCACAGAACCAAAGGTATATTCCTGGTCGCGGATTTTGAAATTGGATCCTCCTACCGAAGGATTCTTTTTAGGAACCGACTTCACAAATCCGAGGTTGAATAGGGAAGCAAAAATTTCTGGTCGGTCATCAATGGGGAATCCCGCTCGTTGCCATTGCATGCGAATTTGTTTGATAAACAAGGCTGCATATAAGTACGAGTAGTAGTGGTTTTTATATTGTACCAAACGTTGAATGCGCACACTGTTTGTATCGTTGTCACGGTTAGCGTAATTTATGGTAGAGTCATAGTCTAACACATGTTTGTATTTTTTACCTAAGTAGTATCTCGAGGTACTATCGACCAAATAATTTTCGATGTTTTTTGCTGTATTTTCCTTGATTCCTGTTACGCCATAGGAGTGATTGGTTTCCAAAGCCAAGGATTTGAGTGGAGCAACGAAGTTTTTAAAACGTTCCCTT
>JBEEIV010000016.1:0-5103 GCA_041169645.1 Bacteroidota bacterium | reverse complement strand
AACCTCGCTTATTTTGTGCCAATCTACCTCAAAGATGCGAATGGTGTTATGCGCAACTAGATTGACTCATTACTTTTCTTATTTTCTTTCAACCAAATTCTGGTGAATCCTTTCTGAAACGAACTCATTGTTTGCTCAATTAACTTCGTTTCCATTCGTTTAAAGCCATACTCTCAAAAAAAATACAAAATACATGCGCAAAAATGTACGTGGTAAACGAATGCTTGTTAACTTTGTACAAAGTCAAATGTAATGACTGAAAAGATTCAAGATACCATACAAGAGATAAGTCGTAACATTCTTCGAATTGGGGAAGCCCTTCGATCGGAACGTTCGAAAAACGCGGTTTTACAAGAAGAAATCGATCGTAAAAATGAGCAATTAGCTGCGGAAGCAAATGCCATTAGTCTTATGAAGGAGGAAATCGAATCCCTGAAGTCTGCTTTACATTTGGCTGAAAATAAAGTCGTTGAAGTTCCTGTACCAGTGAAAGGTAAAAATGAACAGGAAATTGATGAACTAGTTAAAGAAATTGAATTCTGTATTGAACAGTTGAAGCAATCATAATGAGCAAAGTATCACTTAAAATTACCATTGCTGGAAGAACTTACCCACTGAATGTGCCGGTAAGTGATGAGGAAAAGGTGACGAAAGCAGCCGCAGATATCAACAAAGCGGTTGAAATGCTTCGTAAGAATTATGCTGTGAATGATAACCAAGACCTCATTGCCATGTCTGCCCTACAGCTACTGGCTAAAGCATCAAGTGAACCTTCACCCATTGTTCAAACTCCTGTCGATTATACTGAAATGGAAGAAACCCTACAAAGGTTGTCCAATGATCTGGAGGGAATTCAATAATTAACGTTCATTTCAACGACCAATATTCATTCATAATAAAAAGAATATGTCGTTAGTAGGAGTATTAATAGGTTTGTTAGGAGGAGCTGGAGCTACCTTCATCGCACAGCGATTCTTCATCAAATCTAAAAGTCAGGAAATCATCAAAAATGCCGAAATCGAGGCTGAAAACATTCGTAAAGAACGTGCACTTCAATCAAAAGAAAAATTTTTAAAACAAAAGGAAGAACACGAAGAATCCATTCGCGAGCGCGAAAAACGCATGCAGTCCAATGAGGATCGATTCAGAGCCAAAGAAAAAACACTGAATCAAAAATTAGAGGAACTAAACCGAAAAGAAAAGGATGCTGAAAAAGCAAAAACGGATTACGATGCTAAAGTTCAAGCGCTAGAAATTCGCCAGCAAGAATTGGACAAAATCCAACAAAAACAAGTTGCTGAGCTATCCAAAATTAGCAACCTTTCTGCAGAAGATGCGAAAAATCACTTAATGCTCGCATTAACAGATGAAGCGCGAACGGCTGCTATGGCAACCATAAAAGAAATTACCGAAGAAGCGAAATTAAATGCGAACAAAGAGGCGCGTAAAATTGTGATTCAGTCGATTCAACGTGTTGCTACAGAACAAGCCATTGAAAATGCAGTGTCTGTTTTTAACATCGAATCAGATGAAGTAAAGGGAAGAATTATTGGTCGAGAGGGACGAAATATCCGTGCACTTGAGGCAGCAACCGGTGTGGAAATCATTGTAGATGATACACCAGAAGCAATCATCTTATCATGTTTTGATCCAGTCCGAAGAGAAATCGCTCGCTTATCTTTACATCAACTTGTATCCGACGGAAGAATCCACCCAGCGCGCATCGAAGAAGTAGTTGGAAAAACACGGAAACAATTGGATGAAGAGATCGCAGAAACTGGTCGACGTACCTGCATCGACCTTGGAATACATGGCCTACACCCAGAGTTAATGCGCATGGTCGGAAGAATGAAGTACCGCTCTTCTTACGGTCAAAATTTATTACAACACTCCAGAGAAGTAGCCAACCTTTGTGCCATCATGGCAGCCGAACTTGGACTCAATGTAAAATTGGCTAAACGCGCAGGATTGCTCCACGATATTGGTAAAGTACCGGACGAAGAACCAGAATTGCCTCACGCCATCCTTGGTATGAAAATCGCTGAGAAATTTGGCGAAAAAGGGGATGTATTAAATGCCATTGGAGCCCATCACGATGAAATTGAAATGACCACGCTTATTTCTCCAATTGTCCAAGTTTGTGACGCCATCTCAGGAGCCCGTCCAGGAGCAAGAAGGGAAATTGTTGAAGCCTACATCAAACGTATTAAGGAATTAGAAAACTTAGCGCTGTCTTACGAAGGTGTTTCAAGTGCATATGCGATTCAAGCAGGACGCGAATTGCGCGTACTCGTGGAAGCAGAAAAGGTAACCGATCAACGTTCAGAAGAACTTTCCTTTACCATTTCCCAACGCATTCAAACAGAAATGACTTATCCAGGACAAGTGAAAGTAACCGTCATTCGAGAAAAAAGAGCCGTCAGTTACGCTAAATAATATCATCAGGGGAATTCGTTCCCCTTTTTTGTACCTTTAAAGCAATGTTACCAGCACATTCAACCGTAATTTCTGGTCCGTGCAGTGCGGAAACCCGAGAACAAGTACTTGAGACAGCTCGAGGCCTCGCGGATATTGGTATCGATTATTTTAGAGCAGGTATTTGGAAGCCCAGAACGCGACCAGGGGAATTTGAAGGCATTGGGAATGAGGGCATACAATGGTTGTGTGAGGTTCGTGAAACATATGGATTGAAAATAGCCACTGAAGTAGCCAAAACCGAACATGTAGAACTTGCGCTCAAAAACAAATTTGACATGATTTGGATCGGAGCACGATCAACGGTAAATCCTTTTACCGTGCAAGAAATTGCAGAATCATTAATGGGCACAGACATCAAAGTAATGGTCAAAAATCCAGTCAATCCAGACCTAAAATTGTGGGTAGGCGCCATTGAACGCATCATAAAAGCAGGAATTAAAGATGTTTCAGCCATTCACCGAGGATTTTCCGTTTATGAAAAAACGCTGTATAGAAACGACCCAAACTGGCAAATTCCGATTGACTTAAGACAAGAATTACCGGGAATTCCATTGATTTGTGATCCGTCACACATCGGTGGGCGCGCGCACCTCCTGCAAGCACTTGCGCAGAAGGCAATGGACTTGAATTACGATGGACTCATGATTGAATCGCATATTAATCCGAGCCATGCATGGACAGATGCTAAACAACAAATTACGCCAAGTGAATTAAACCACTTATTGCGTTCATTAACCATTCGAAATCGTTCCGAAATTGAAGAAGATGCCATTTTTACGTTGCGTGACAAAATCAATCAAACCGATGAGGCACTCATTCAGTTATTAAGAAACCGCATGCGCATTTCCGAACAAATCGGGACATTCAAAAGAGATCACAACCACGTGATTCTGCAAACAAATCAATGGGAAGAAGCATTGAAAAGAAACGTTTCACGTGCAAGTAAAGAAGGGTTGTCGGAAGCATTCGTAACCCAACTATTCAAACTCATCCATCAAGACTCCATTCGCATACAAGCTGAAATTTTATCCAAAAATGAAAACGATTAATCCGTTTCATTTTAACCATACGATACAAGCAAACGCATCCAAAAGCGATGCACAACGTTGCTTAATCCTTGCCGCATTCGCTCATCAACCAACCATCATTCATGGACTTGACGATTCCGAAGATGTACTAGCGATGCAATCATGCATTATTGAACTGGGCGCAAAAATCCAAGAGGAAGAAGGTGTAATTGTTCCGATAGGCAATCGGAACGTAGCGCGAATTAATCTCAAGGTAAATGAAAGTGGATTTGCCTTACGCACACTTGCACTTGTCGGTATGTCAGTCACTGAAAACCTCATCATAGATGGCTCAGGAACCTTATTGCAACGTGATCAAAAGCAGTTATGTCAGTTGCTGGAGCAGCTTGGTTTCAACATTCAGACAAATGCACACAAACTTCCAATAGACATTAAAGGATCCGTAAAAAAGCAGTACATCAACGTAAACGGTGAAGACGGTTCCCAGGCAATCAGCGGTTTGTTTTTATTGGCTCCTTTGTTGAAACAAGACTCACACATTCGAATAGAATCACTGAAAAGTCGACCATATTTGGAAATGACCATTGATCGCATGCGTGATTTTGGTCTGAAAATACAAGAAATCAATTCGGATAACTTTGTTATTCCTGGAAATCAAACCTATCAGAAGAACGAAATTCTGATTGAAGGAGATTGGAGCGGGGCAGCAAATCACTTGGTTGGTGCGGCAATTTCAGGAAAAGTGGAAATATCAGGTTTGAAACAGGATTCCCTACAAGCAGATCGCAAAATTATCGAAATACTCAAAGCTTTTGGTGCCGAATACCATTGGGTTGGAAATAAATTATATGTGAATCAATCAGCGCACAAAATGCCATTTGAGACCGATATCAGTGATTGCCCAGATTTATTTCCCATCCTCATTATTTTAGCTTGTGCTTCAAAAGGGAAATCTAAAATAAATGGCATACACCGTTTAAAAAATAAGGAATCCGATCGTTTAAGTGTGATGTGTGAAATGCTCTTGACCTTCGGCATTCCATTTGAATTGGAATCAAATGCGGTCTCCATTTTCGGAAAAGGATCTCTTCCTGGCGGAAGTATTAACACCTACCACGATCACCGAATAGCGATGGCAGCTACGGTAGCAGCATGTATTTCAGAGGGACCAATTGAATTGTCGGATGAACATTGTGTGACAAAATCCTATCCCCTATTTTTTACTGACTTATTACTTTGACGGAAGTGGTTTGTTCACCAGTAGGATGTACTCTTCGAAAGTCAAATTCACATATTTTAATCGTTGCTCCAGGTCTTTTCTTTTTACCGGATCAATTTTCTCTTTCAACAATAACTCATAGTAAAATTTAACCTTTTCAGCATTTCGTGGTTGGATTAACACATCGTAACTACTTGCCATGCTTTCTAAAACATAATCCCTATTGGCATAATTCGGGAACAATTGAAGCAAGGTGTCTCCGTAAGCAACGGATAGATCGTAGGCTTCCAAGTCGCTGTATTTCATGTGAACTTTAAACAAACATTCGGCAGCAAATGAATCTTCCGGGAATGCACGGTAGTAATCCAGCAGGCGATT
>JBEEIV010000015.1:0-9728 GCA_041169645.1 Bacteroidota bacterium | reverse complement strand
AAGCCAAACCACTTCTTGGCCTAATCTGGCATTCAATTGAGGTCTCCATTTCCAAATACAAGCCCGTTTTTATCAGGGTGCGTTGCATCGGTTTCAAGCATACCGTTTCATCTATGTTCGCGCGAATGTCCATGCCTGAAGATCCCGAAGTCTCATATTTCGGCAAGTCATGTCTAGACTTATTCGTGATTTTTACCTGCATTTTCTCTAATTGTAGTCAAAATTAGTAAAATACAAGGGCGAAGAAACAAGGTGTTTTGATAGAAATCAACAGGTGTTTTTTAACAACCTCTATACTAATTTTCTTTGTCCCCTTTGGTTTTGAGCTGAATTTTCACCTCAATTCATTACTTTTGTTTTCGCAAATAAACTGTTATGTTAGAAATACAACGCATTCGTGCCGATAAAGAGGCTTTGGTAAAAGGATTATTAAAACGTAACATCCAAGCGGAGGCTACCTTGGATGATATTCTATCCAAGGACCAAGAATGGCGTTCAGCTAAGACAGAATTAGACAGTATTGCTGCGGAAATGAACCAATTGGCACGTTCAATTGGGGAATTATTTAAGGCAGGGAAACAAGCAGAGGCAGCAGCGATGAAAGAACAAACTGCCGGATTAAAGGTGAAAGAAGCAGCGCTAAAAACAACCGTGGATCGCTTGGATGAAGAGATCACGAAATTGTTGTATACCTTGCCAAATGTTCCCAACGAGCTCGTTCCAAATGGTCGCGATGCACATGATAACGAAACCGTTTATGAACAGGGAACAAGACCAACCTTTGGTTTTACACCGCTGGCACATTGGGACTTAGCGAAAAAATATGACCTCATCGATTTTGAATTAGGAGTCAAAGTAACAGGAGCAGGTTTTCCTTTTTACCGAGGAAAAGGTGCTAAATTACAACGTGCATTAATCAGCTTTTTCTTAGAAGAAGCCGGCAAAGCGGGATACGAAGAAATTCAAGCACCGTTGATGGTTAATGAAGCGAGTGGCATTGGTACCGGTCAACTTCCAGATAAAGAAGGTCAAATGTACTACATGAAGGAAGATGATTTTTACATGATTCCTACGGCTGAGGTGCCGTTAACAAATATTTACAGAGATGTGCTCTTACCAGGACCAGATTTCTCGATTAAAATGTGTGGATATACTCCTTGTTTTCGTAGAGAAGCAGGTTCATATGGTAAAGATGTGCGTGGATTAAATCGCCTGCATCAATTTGATAAAGTAGAAATTGTTCGGGTGGAACATCCTTCAAATACCGCTCAAGCATTAGAGGACATGATGGAACACGTCAAAGGACTTCTTGACAAATTAGGATTGGAATTCCGCATTTTGCGTTTGTGTGGTGGTGATATGGGCTTTGCTTCTGCCATGACGTATGATTTTGAAGTTTATTCAGCTGCTCAAGAAAAATGGTTGGAAGTTAGTTCCGTTTCTCGCTTTGATACGTTTCAGGCGAATCGATTAAAGTTGCGTTTCAAAGATTCGGATAAAAAATCGCAGCTATGTCACACCTTGAATGGTTCTGCCTTAGCCTTGCCACGCATTGTGGCGGCATTATTGGAAAACCACCAAGATGAGCATGGCATCGTTATTCCGGAAGCCTTACGTCCTTATACTGGATTCGATCGCATCGATTGATGCCAACGCGTAAGCAATCCGAAAGAATTAATCCGGTCATTTCTTCGAACCTAATATTCGATTTGAAGGCAATCTATTGGTATTTAGCACGTTTATCTAGCCAACACACTTATCTTCGTAAGGCATGATGCCGAACTATATTTGGTCCTTTATTTTTCTCTGTTTCTGTTCCCTTGAGGCACACGCTCAACTTGGGAATAATAGAAACGTGAAGGAAACCTTTTCAACGGAATGGCGCGACTTGGATAGTATGAGCATATACCCAAGTTCGTTTGTTGTATTGAACGGCGCTGATACAGTAAAAACAACATCCTATCAAATCGATTTTGTTTCTGCTAAATTTCGCTTACTTGAGGCGATTACTGATTCATTAAGCATACATTACCAGGTTTGGCCCATTGATCTATCCAAACAATACTTCGTACGCGATACTAGTTTGATTTTCCAAGGACGTCCTATTTCCGAAAGGGAACGATTCAAAATTGAAGCAAAAGAAACCGATCCAACTTTTTTTGGTGGGAACGAACTGAGTAAAAACGGGAGCATTTCCCGTGGAATCAGTTTCGGGAACAAACAAAGTTTAGGCATCAATTCCGCTTTAAACCTTGAACTGAACGGCATGATTAGTGAAAACTTGAAATTGACTGCCTCTATTTCAGATGCGAATATCCCGATTCAACCAAATGGCAACACCAATAAACTTCAGGAATTTGATCAAGTGTATATTCAGCTTTCCAGCGACCAATTCAAATTAATTACGGGTGATTTTTGGATTTCAAAACCAATGGGTTATTTCATGACTTATAAGAAACGTGGTCAAGGTATGAGTGCTGAATTTCAAGGTCAAACAAGTACAGGTATAAAATGGAATACGCAAAATAGTGTCGCACTATCCAAAGGAAAATTCAACAGACAAATCATACAAGGAGTCGAAGCAAACCAAGGCCCCTACAGACTTCGCGGAGCGGAAAATGAACCTTTTATCACGGTACTTTCTGGAACCGAACGCATTTACATCGATGGCGCATTGCTGCTACGTGGACAAGAATACGATTATACCATAGATTACAATACCTCTGAAGTTGTATTCACCTCTCGGCACTTGATCACTAAAGATACGCGGATCGTTGCCGAATTTCAATATTCCGATCAAAATTATGCCCGTTCATTGCTGCAAAGTGCAACGAAATTTGAATCAAAAAAAAGTGTTTTCTGGTTGAACGCGTATTCGGAGCAAGATGCAAAAAATCAGTCACTACAGCAGGACCTTAGCAGTTCACAGAAATACGCTCTTTCGCAAATTGGTGACGATTTATCATTAGCTGTCATCAATAGCATTGATTCCATTGGCTATTCGGAAAATCAACTCCTATATCAATTAACTGATTCGCTTGGATACGATTCTGTTCTCGTTTTTAGTGTGGATCCGACCATTGCTCATTACCGCGCAAGCTTTCAATTTGTTGGAGCCAACAAAGGAGACTACATTCTTGATACCTACAACGCATTAGGGAAAGTATATAAATGGGTTGTCCCGATTGCTGGCATCCATCAGGGAGATTACGCTCCGAATCGCAGTGTCATTACACCCAAAAAGAAACAAATGCTTACATCGGGAATACAAGTAAGTATTCGTCCAAACATGCGCTTAGAAACTGAATTGGCTTTCACCAGCCTTGATCAAAATACGTTTTCAAAATTGGATGCTCAAGATGATCAAGGATTTTCTTACCGAGCGAAGCTAGTGCAACAAATTCCATTTAAAAAGGGTGAATGGCAATCCATTTCGTGTGAATCGTACCTCGATTTCGAATATTTAAGTCGGTTCTTCAGTCCCATTGAACAATACCGAAAAGTCGAATTTGACCGGGATTGGAATATACGGAATAAACCATTTAGTGGGCAGCAGCGTTCCCTGCTCGCAGGATTTCAGGTTTCAGATAAACAAAAAGGAGCTGCAAAAATAGAAGCGCAGCATTTTGGCATAGGGAGTGACTTTAATGGTTCTCGGGTCTACTCCGAAGGAAAATGGCATGTTCAAAATTGGTCGGCTGTTTGGGATGCCAGCGCCTTAAATTCCCGCTCAAGTGAATTGATCGGAAATAACGCTTTCATTCGACACCGCCTTGACGTGAGTAAAAAGATCGGTAAAATAAAGATTGGCTACAAAGATGACCATGAACGAAACATCTTTCGAGCGGACACACTCTTCAACAATAACAGTTATCAATTTTTTGATTATCAATTTTACTTAGCGAATGCCGATTCAACGAATGTACAATACAAGGTTTTTTACCGAGAGCGCCTGGATCAAAAAAGTGATACTGTACAATTGCTCCATGTGGCTAAAGCAAGGACGTCTGGTGCAGAATTCACGTGGAATCAATCCCGTAATCAACGCATTACCCTCTTATCTGCATACCGCTCCTTAGAAGTTTTAAATGCAACATTACTTCCGCAAACACCCGAAAATTCTTTGGTTGGACGCATCGATTATGAAGGAAGGTTTTTAAAAAATGCATTAAGCATCAACACCTTTTATGAAGTTGGCTCGGGCTTGGAACAGAAGCGTCAATTTCAATATTTGAAAGTAAACGATGGACAAGGAATGTACACATGGGTTGATTACAATGCCGACGGAATCAAAGATTTGAATGAATTTGAACTTGCACAATACATTGATCAAGCAAGCTATATCCGAATATTCATCCCGAGTAATGAGTATGTCAGTACTTTTTCGAATGAATACAATCAAAGTATTTTTTGGCGTCCAGAGCGCATTTGGGAAAATGCTTCCAAATTCAAATCGGTTCTTTCCAAATTTTCAAATCAAGCTCGCTTGCGCATGCAAAGGAAGGTCAATGAATTTAGTGTACAAAATGCGTTTAATCCTTTCTATTCCAATATTTCCAACGTAAACCTGCTCAGTTCCGCTTTAAATGTCAGTAACTCGCTATACTTCAATCGCCTCGGAAAGGTTTTCACTGCAGAATATCAAACTCAAATGAATGACACGAAGAACTTACTAGCCAACGGACAGGATGCTCGGAGTCAAAAAAGCCAAGAATTGCTCATCAGGTGGAATATACGCCCTTCCTTCTCCATTGAGACTGCAGTTAAACAAGGAGCAAAATCAAGTTTTGTGGATTATACCATCGGAAGAAATTACCAATACAACTATCAGCAATGGCAGCAAAGTTTCATTTACCAGGGATCAACAACGATGAGGTATGCCCTCATTGCCCGTTTATCGAAAAAACAAAATGACTTGACATACGGAGGTGAATCTTGCCTTTTGCGCGAGCTTGGTTTGAATTGGAAACAAAATCAGACAGAAAAAGGAAGTTTTCAAGGCGAACTAAAATGGATTCAACTGGATTATTCTGGACTGAGTCAATCTGCCATTGGATACGAATTATTGGAATCATTAAAGCCAGGCAGAAATTACACCTGGAACATTTCATACCAACGAACCTTAGCGAAAAATTTACAAATGACCATTCAATATGGCGGAAGAGCGACCGAAAATTCCAGAATCATCCACAATGGGTCCATGGAACTTCGAGCGTATTTTTAAATCAAATTTGTTGAATCAAGGAACGTGCTTTCTCACGAGCAAGTTGATCCGCCTCCACGTATTGTTCATAGCTTGGATTCATGAAATTATGTGCCGATTGAACAACTGCTTCATTGATTTCAGCAATTTCCAAAAAACGGATTTTTTCGTGGAGAAATGCGTCAACTGCCACTTCATTTGCCGCGTTTAAGGAGCAAGCCGCTGTACCTTGCATGTCCATAACCTTGAACGCCAGATTTAAGTTTTTGAATACGTTGCGGTCTGGTGCTTCGAAGGTTAATTGTGGGTAATCCATGAAATTGAAACGCGGGAAAGTAGTTGGTAGTCTTTGGGGGAAAGTCAAGGCAAATTGTATGGGTAATTTCATGTCTGGTAAACCCATTTGCGCCTTCATACTTCCATCTTCAAATTGCACCAAACTATGCACAATAGACTGTGGATGAACAATGACATCAATTTGATTCGTTTGCAAGCCAAACAGCCATTTTGCTTCAATTACTTCGAGTCCTTTGTTCATCAAACTCGCAGAATCAATGGTGATTTTTGCGCCCATCGACCAATTTGGATGTTTCAAGGCTTGAGCAAGGGTCACTTTTTCCAACTGTTCCCGAGTAAATCCTCGGAAGGGTCCACCAGAAGCGGTGAGGTATATTTTCTCAATTGGATTTTGAAATTCTCCTACGAGGCACTGAAAAATCGCAGAATGTTCCGAATCGACTGGATAAATGTTCACTCCTTTTTCCTTCGCCAGCTTCGTGATGAGTTCACCAGCAACAACCAACGTTTCCTTGTTTGCCAGCGCAATGGTTTTTCCTGCTTCAATGGCGTGAATGGTTGGTTTGAGTCCAGCATATCCAACGAGTGCGGTTAAAACCGTATGAACTTCCGTTGATTCCACGACTTGGCAAAGTGCTTGTTCGCCTGTGTATACGTGTATGTCCTCATTCCAAAGAGCATCTTTTACTTTTTGATACAGTGATTCATCACCGATAACCACCGAATTCGGATGATATTTAAACGCTTGTTCGATTAATAAATCCGCATTTTTTCCGGCAGTTAATACTTGCAGATCAAAATAATCCGGATAAGATTCGAGTACTTCTAGCGCTTGGGTTCCGATGGATCCGGTTGATCCGAGTATGGCGATGCCTTTTTTAGGGTTCATATAACAAATTTAACACATTCACGGGGAAGTTGTTCGGAGATTCTTATTGATTTTCGAAGCTATAAAGGAAGGGTGTCAATCCTATTTTTAGTAAATTTATTTTTTTTTACGCATGAAATATACACTATTCATTTTATTGGTTTGGATTTCATTTTTAACTGAATCTCAAATAAACACCTCCGAAAATCGCATTGAAATTGATTTAAAAGACGGTTATTTTCATGAGAAGGTTCATGAACTAGACACTGCTGGATTTTTAATAACGAGCACGGAAGGAACACCAAATAAAGCTTCCAATAAAATCCGTTTCCAATTTTATTCAACAAACCTCGAACTGCAAGATGAACAAATCTTTGAAATTCCTAAAGGCTATATTTCGCTTGCTGATTATAAAAAAGGAACTTCATTTAGCCAACTGTATTGTGCCAACAATGGAAATTTTATCATTCTACAATACGATGTAAAAAATAAGAAGTTGGTTCAAACTTCTGGAAAAACAGAAAATAAATTACAACGAGTTTTTTGGGTCAATCCTACTCCCTATTTCGAAACGAACGACGAGTATGCCTATTTTATTCTGAATGTTCGTCGAAACAAATACTTATATACATTTCATTTAAAAAACCTAAATCTGCAACAGACACCAATAAAAATAAATGGCGTAAAAACAAGAAAACTACGTGTACAGAAAGCTAAATTGGACACGGCAGTATTGTATGTTCCCATTACCTACGTTAAACCAAGAAAAAAACCAACAACCTACCTCATTGAATTTGATGTACAAGGAACGCTTTTAACCATAACTCCGATGGACAAAAACGTTAAGCGTCCGTTCATGAAAACTGCGATTTCTCCTTTACCAAAAAAAGACATCATTATGAGTGGTATAACAGGAAAGGATGCTCGCTTTGGTTCTTCCGGTATGTACATTAAAACAACCATTGATGAAACTGTTCAGAATACTCAATATTATAACTATACAGATATTCCTAACTTCACCGATTTCAAACCTGGAAAAACGTTACGAAGGGTCTCATTGATCCAATGGATTTTCAGCAAATTCGGTCATGATGTGACTTATTATTATCAGATGACTGCGCCTCAAATCATTCCTTGTGGAGAGCATTACATTTTCATTAGTGAATTTTACGTTCCAACATTTTCAATGGCGACAACCGTTCGAGTTCAAAAAGGAAAGAGAAAAACAACCATTAAACGGGTTTTTGATGGGTTTAAATATACACATGCATTAGTCGCTAAAATCACCAACAAAGGAGAAATGATTTGGAGTCAGTGCATTGAAATGAACCCAGAATCGAAACCATTCTATTCCAAACAATTCTTGAATGTTCTAGAACAAACCCAGTCATATGTACATTTATTCTACGCTGATGTGGAAACCATTTACGAACTTAAAATTGACTATAATGGAGAAATAATATCCAATCAAGAAATTGGAAAAATCAAAGGTCTGTTAACTGACGATCAAGTGAAGTTAAGTTATGCCGATCTTGATTATTGGTATGATCAAAATTTTATTTCTTATGGTGCACAACGCATAAAAAACACCAAAGATAAAAGTGTTAAACGAAGAAGATCAGTCATTTACATTAACAAAGTGAGCATGACTAAAGTACCGGAATAATTTGGTTATTCTGGGTAAGTCATCCTACTCCACGGTCACCGACTTCGCCAAGTTTCTTGGTTGATCTACGTTACAGCCGCGCATGACTGCGATGTGGTAAGAAAGCAATTGAAAAGGGATGGTGGCCAAAAGTGGAACCAAGAATTCATTGGTGTCAGGAATTTCAATCACATGATCCGCCATTTCACGCACTTGAATGTCTCCTTCCGTTACCACCGCAATGACTTTTCCTTTGCGTGCTTTGACTTCTTGGATGTTCGAAACAACTTTCTCGTAGGAATTTCCTTGCGTTGCAATGACGAATATCGGCATGTTTTCGTCGATTAGTGCAATCGGACCATGTTTCATTTCAGCTGCTGGATATCCTTCTGCATGGATGTAAGAAATCTCTTTTAACTTCAATGCTCCTTCCAATGCAACTGGGAATGAGCTTCCTCTTCCCAGATAAAGAGCGTTTGACGCATCCTTGTATTCTGCGGCAATCTGTTCAATCAACGTATCCGTTTCCAATACTTGTTTCACTTTTTCTGGAATTGCTTCCAGTTCAGCTAGTAAGGTTCTAAACGTTGTTTCACTGATGGTTCCTTTTTTGTGTGCCAAAGACAAGGCCATTAACGTCAATACCGTTACTTGTGCGGTGAATGCTTTTGTTGAAGCCACACCAATTTCTGGTCCGGCATGCGTGTAGGATCCGGCATCTGTGATGCGCGATATCGAAGAGCCCACGACATTGCAAATGCCAAGAATGGTTGCTCCCTTTGATTTTGCCAATTCCAATGCCGCTAATGTATCCGCTGTTTCTCCTGATTGTGAAATAGCAATGACAACATCATTCTCATTTAAAATGGGGTTTCTGTAACGGAACTCGCTGGCATATTCCACTTCTACATTGATGCGCGCCAAATCTTCAATGAGGTACTCACCGACCAATCCTGCATGCCATGATGTTCCACATGCCACAATGATCAAGCGATTCGCCGTGATCATTTTTTGCTCGTAATCTCGCAAGCCTCCAAGTGTAACCCATGCTTCTTCCGCGTTTAAGCGTCCTCGGAAACAATCGTGAATCGAGCGTGGTTGTTCGTGAATTTCTTTGAGCATAAAATGCTCATATCCTCCTTTCTCCAACGCTTCCAATTCCAATTCCAATTGTTGGAAAAATGGGGTGCGTTCTTGATCGGCGATGTTGTATAATTTTAATCCTTCTTCTAAATCAATGACCGCAATTTCTTCATCATCGAGGTAAACTACTTTTTTCGTGTACTCTACAATTGGTGTAGCATCCGAAGCCAGGTAGAAGTCTCCTTCTCCGCCAATTCCCACAACCAATGGACTACTTTTTCTAGCTGCAACCAAGCGGTTTGGGAAATCTTTTGAAATCGCAACGATGGCATAGGCTCCATGAACTTGGGAAAGTGCCAAGCGCAACGCTTCACCAAACCATACTTGTTCTTTTTTACCGATGTAATCCACTAAATGGACAATTACTTCCGTATCCGTTTCACTTTTGAATTGGTATCCTTGGTTTTGTAATTCGCGTTTTAATACGTCGTAGTTTTCAATAATTCCATTGTGGATCAAGGCGATTTTCCCATCCATGGATGTATGTGGATGCGCATTGACATCAGATGGTTCTCCGTGGGTTGCCCAACGTGTGTGACCAATTCCTGCGTGACCTGAAACATCTTGACTTA
>JBEEIV010000014.1:0-3814 GCA_041169645.1 Bacteroidota bacterium | reverse complement strand
CTGATAAGGCCAATTCTTAATTTTTCTGGAAACGATTCCACATCGTTGTTAAGTGGTTTGGAGGATGTGGTAGCATCCATTTCATCTTCACCGGCACTCAATTCATAAATCAATTGCGCATCCGCAGCTGAATTGGTAAACGTACCGATTTGATCAAAGGATGAGGCGTAGGCAATTAACCCATTTCGACTCATTCTTCCGTATGTTGGTTTCAAACCATATGTTCCTGTCCACGAGGCAGGTTGACGCACTGAACCACCTGTATCGCTACCCAAGGTAATCGTACACAAATGGGCACTTGCTGCCACCGCACTTCCTCCTGAAGATCCTCCAGGTACATGGTTTTCTTTCCAATTATTTTCTACTGAACCAAATGCTGAATTTTCATTGGAGCTACCCATGGCAAACTCATCGCAATTTAAGCGACCAATGACAATGGCATCCTGATCTATTAAGCGTTGTAAAACAGTTGAGGTATACAAGGATGTGAATCCATCTAAAATACGAGAGGAGGCACTTACACGGTGATTTTTGTAACAAATATTGTCTTTTATTCCAATGACAACGCCTGCCAATTTTCCCGCAGTTCCTTGTTTGATTTTCTCGTCGACAATGCGCGCATTTTCAAGAACAGATTCTGTAAATACTTCCAGGAAGGCATTTAGGTGCTTGTGTTCTTCAATGCGAAGAAGGTATTTTTGAGTTATTTCCAATACGGAAACACCCGAAAGCACTGCTTTCTGAACATCATCGATTGTACGGTACATAGAAGATTATTTATCGTCCGCCTTAATCTCTGTAGTAGAACTTGGTTCTTCGGTTTCTCCTTTGGAGGCATCCTTGAATTCTTTCACTCCTTTTCCAAGTCCACGCATTAATTCTGGAATTTTCTTACCACCAAAAAACAATAAGATGATAATTAAAATAAGTATGATTTCTGTTGGTCCTAACTTACCCATAAGGTTTCTTTTATTGGATGAACTACAAAACTACGCAAAAAAGCTAGTAGAATTACGCTTCTGTCTATTTTGACTATAATTTTCTTGCTACCTCTACTTCCTCATATGCTTCTACGATATCGCCAATTTTGATGTCGTTGTACTTATCGATGTTCAAACCACATTCGTAGTTGTTTTTGACTTCGCGCACATCATCTTTGAAACGTTTCAATGATCCTAACAAGCCTGTATGAACCACGATTCCATCACGGATTACACGGATTTTAGAAGAGCGTTTGATGACACCATCCATGACGTAACAACCTGCGATTGTACCTACCTTCGTGATTTCAAAGGTCTCACGAATCTCAGCCGAACCAATGATTTGTTCTTCGATATCCGGAGAAAGCATTCCTTCCATCGCGGCTTTGATTTCCTCGATTGCTTTGTAGATTACGGAATACAAACGGATATCGATTTGTTCGCTTTCAGCCAATTTACGAGCCGTTAACGACGGTCTCACTTGGAAACCAATGATGATTGCATCAGATGCTGACGCAAGGTTCACATCTGCTTCTGTAATGGCACCAACACCTTTTAAGATAATGTTCACTTGGATTTCTTCCGTTGACAAGTTTAACAAGGCATCCGAAAGGGCCTCAATTGAACCATCCACGTCCCCTTTAACGATGATGTTTAATTCTTTAAAGTCTCCGATTGCCAAACGACGACCGATTTCATCCAAGGTAATGTGTTTCGTTGTACGTAATCCTTGTTCACGGTACAATTGTTCACGTTTCAATGCAATGGATTTTGCTTCTTTTTCATCATCTAAGATGTGGAATTTATCTCCTGCATTTGGCGCACCACTAATTCCAAGTACCGAAACAGGACAAGATGGTCCAGCTTCTTTCAATGCGATTCCATGTTCGTCATGCATCGCACGAACCTTACCAAAATATCGTCCAACAAGTACCACATCGCCCACGCGCATGGTTCCTGCTTCAACAAGCATGTTCGTCACGTAACCTTTCCCTTTATCTAAAGAAGATTCAATTACCGTACCGATTGCATTTTTCTTTGGATTCGCTTTTAATTCTAATAATTCTGCCTCCAGTAGCACTTTATCTAGGAGCGCATCAATGTTTAAATTTTGTTTCGCGGAAATTTCTTGAACTTGGTATTTACCACCCCAATCTTCCACTAGAATATTCATCCCCGAAAGTTGTTCGCGGATGCGGTCAGGATTTGCACCTGGTTTATCAATTTTATTAATCGCAAAGATCATTGGCACGTTTGCTGCCTGGGCATGTGAAATAGCCTCTTTTGTTTGTGGCATGACGTCATCATCCGCCGCCACAATAATGATGGCAACATCGGTCACTTGAGCACCACGAGCACGCATCGCTGTAAAGGCTTCGTGACCCGGTGTATCTAAGAAGGTCATTTTACGGCCATCTTTGAGCGTAACTGAATATGCACCAATGTGCTGTGTGATTCCACCTGCTTCACCTTCTGTAACATTCGCATTACGAATGCGGTCCAACAAGGAAGTTTTACCGTGGTCAACGTGACCCATCACGGTAATAATTGGCGGACGACTTATTAAATCTTCAGGCTGATCTTCCACCATTTGAATGGCATCTTGAACTTCAGCACTAACAAATTCCGTTTCATAACCGAACTCATCTGCAACAATTTGAATGGTTTCTGCATCCAAACGTTGATTAATAGAGGCAAATATCCCTAGAGACATACACACCGAAATAACTTGAGTGGGTTGAACGCTCATCATAGAAGCCAATTCCGAAACAGTTACGAATTCGGTTAACTTCAAGATTTTTTCTTCCAATTCAGCGGCAGCCATTTCTTCTTGACGGCGTTGTTGGAAGCTATCTCTTTTTAAACGTCGGTTTTTAGAAGCCTTTGATTTTCCACCTTGATTTGATAATCGAGCAAGGGTATCTTTGATTTCCTTTTGAATATCAGAAGCAGAAATTTCTGGTTTGTCCACTTTCGCTCCTTTGTTCGCATTGTTTCCGGGGCGGTTATTTCCAGCAGTAGTATTTGTTGTTGGTGTTTCCACCTTTTTTATGCGTTTGCGTTTGCGTTTAGCATCATCATTGGATGACGCAACAGGATTTCGCGGTCTTTCGACTGGCAATTCAATTTTACCCAATACCGTTGGTCCACTTAACACTTGACGTTCGAAACGGATGGTTTCAATTTCAGCAGGAGCTGCTGGTTCTTCCGCAGCTTTTTCCTCCACTTTTGGAGCAGAAGGTTCCTCTACTTTAGCAGCTGGGCTCACTTTTTGCGCTGGTTCTTCTTTTTTCTTATCCGGACGAGTCCGTTGATTTATGGCTGAAAGATCGATTTTACCAATTACATTCACGTGGCTACTCTCAACAGGAGTAATTTCAGGTGTGTGAGAAACCTCTTTTGGTTCTTCAGGAATTGCTTTTGGTTTTTCGGAGGCATACACTTGGCGTTTGATTTCCTCCAAATTAATTGCATCGCCTTCATCCTCATCCTCAGATGATTCTGTGCTTTTTGGTGACTCTGTTGGCTTATCACTCAACGTCACAGATTCACGTTTTTCTCTACGAGAAGAAGCTTTGGACTGCTCCTTCATAGATTGATCTGCAGCAAATTCTTGACACAAAAGTTCAAAATGCTCCTGCTCCAAACGCGTGTTTGGGTTGGAATCAATTTTAATTCCTTTAGACTCTAAGAACTCTACCAATGTTGGTAATCCAACATTGAGTTCACCTGCTGCTTTTCCTAATCGAATCGGTTTTCCCGCCATATTTATCCTTTTACGCTTCTGTAAGGGAGATTAAATTTATTCAAATTCTGCTTGTAAAATGCGGAAT
>JBEEIV010000013.1:0-3326 GCA_041169645.1 Bacteroidota bacterium | reverse complement strand
TCTTTAATTCCTTTTGTTTTCTCATTTGCGGACGAATCATAAAGAAATAGAATACGATTACCATGAGTCCAAGCATTAAAATACTTTGCATTCCCTGGGCTCCCGCTAAAATGTGTGTGTTTATCATTTGTTCTGTTTTTACTTGTTTATATTAACGTATTTTACCTTTTATTTCCAAAACGGTCACAGATGGATCGGTATTGGCCATCACCGTAATCATTTTTTGAATTTTCTTTGTACTTAAATTATCCGTGTTCACTTGAGCGATGATTTCACCTGATTCTCCAGGCTGAATTGGGTCCTTTGGTTCTTCCGCTACGGTACATGAACAAGACGGAGTTACTTTTCCAATCACTAATGGATAATCACCCGTATTTTTCACCTTGAATTTAGCGTTTATCACCTCCCCTTTCATCACGGTTCCTGCATTAAAAACGGTTTGAACTTCCATGGTTGTTTTTTGACCAATTTCGAGTTCATTTTTCTGAGCACAAGCAAACAAAAATCCAATTCCAATAAATAAAACTAACTTTTTCATATCCTTCAAATTAAGAAATTAATCCCCTTCCGATTTTTACAATCTTCCTTTCTTTTGTCAATTGAACGATTGCTTTATCCAAGACTCCATTAATAAACAAATTACTTTTTGGCGTACTGTAAAATTTAGAAATTTCAATGTACTCATTCAGTGTAACTTTCGTTGGAATACTGCTACATGTTTGAAGTTCAGTTAATCCCATCTACAACAAAATGATGTCCATTTTAGCTATGCGCTCCAATTCCCAGTTTTGAGTCAATTCTGTTATCAACGACTCATTTTCCTCATTCATCTGAATGGTCTTACGTAGAAGGTTCACTATAAACTCCTTTTCGTCGTCATTTTCCTTATAAAGCGGTAAAACCTCAAATGCTTTTCCGGTAGTCCATGATTTCATGGTTTTCATCGCCATGGAACAACATAAATCTAAGTCATCTGCCCAATAAATACTTTTTTCTTCGAAGAAATATTGGATTAATTCCGAATTAGCAATTTCAGATTTGAATAATTGCAGGGCAAATTGCATGTCTTCTTCCAGACCAACTTGCTCATTATTCATGTGCTCGAAATACACTTCAGATTCCAAAATGGTCAAATATAACTTTCTAAAAATCTCTTGACTTTCAGCACCTAACCAATTTACTTTACGACTCTCACTGAGTTTCGTCAAAGATTGCGAAGATTCTATTGCCTCGATTAAAGCGTTTTGAACGAATTTTAAATTTGGATTTAAGTCCTCTTCTGAAGGACGCATTTTCTTTTTTTGCTCGTCCATGCGGTTTAACCCAGCTCTTTTCAGTTCTGGAAGCGTCAGAATCATGAACAAATACATGTCATACATGCGTTCCACCGCTGCAAGCAACTCTTTTTCAGCCTTGAGGATATTTTCCTCCTCGCTTTGAAAAAAAGCATAAAGAATTTGCAATACTTTTATTCGTAAGTGTCTTCTATTGAGCATTTTTGATTTTTACAGATTCAAACTTCCTTTGGACTGAACACGTTCTTCAGCCATTTTATTCGCAATCTGATAAGTAGGTACACCTTCTTCTTGTGAACGTTTCACAATGTTATAAATCGTACCATAAATTTCTTCCGCTTTTTGATGTGCCCAATCTAAAGACAATCCTTCCACTTCTGAAAAACAATTGATTACTCCTCCTGCGTTAATCGCAAAATCTGGAGCGTAAATAATTCCGCGCTTCATCACTTCCAACCCGTGAATTTTTTCATCTTTCAATTGATTATTCGCAGCACCAGCGATGACAGAGCAGGACAAGCGAGACAAGGTTTCATCATTCACTGTCGCACCTAATGCACATGGCGCATAAATGTCCATTTTCACATCATATATCGCATTTGGTTCAACGATTGTTGCACCATATTTTTCCGAAACACGTTTTAACGCTTCTTGGTTAATATCGGTAATGTATACGTTTGCATTTTCTTTAGCCAGGTGAGAAACTAAATATTCACCCACGTGTCCGACACCTTGAACAGCAATTGTTTTACCACTTAAATCGTCGCTTCCATATTGCAATTTTGCTGCAGCTTTCATACCCATGTAAACACCGAAAGCTGTTACAGGAGAAGGATCACCACTTTTACCCGGCAAACCAACCACGTATTTTGTTTCTTCGCTTACCCATTGCATGTCTGAAGGAGAAATCCCAACATCCTCTGCCGTAATATACTTTCCTGCCAATCCATTTACGAATTGACCAAACCGACGAAACAGTGCTTCTGACTTTTGAGTTTTGGAATCACCAATAATGACCGCTTTTCCACCGCCAAGATTTAAACCAGAAATGGCATTTTTGTAGGTCATTCCTCTGGAAAGACGCAACACGTCATTTAACGCTTCCATTTCATTATTGTACATCCACATGCGTGTACCACCGAGCGCAGGACCTAATACGGTGTTATGCACAGCGATGATTGCTTTTAGTCCAGTGGCGTGATCATTACAAAATAGGATTTGTTCGTGTCCCATCATGGACATCTGTTGGATAACAGGATTTGCATTCAAATCTGTTATGGAAGTAACTGTCAAATCAGACATGTTTTTGCTTGAGTTCGTTAACTAATCAGATGAATGGTTACTTTTGTAACGCTATTCAACGCTGGCAAAATTAGAAAATAATCTATGAAGTCCCTTCAATACTTAAATAAATATTTCCTAAAATATAAATGGCGCTTGCTATTAGGCATCTTATTCACCATTGTCAGCAACTATTACGGGGTTCAAATGCCCACTTATTTCAAGGAAGCGATTGATTCGTTTCAACAGAACTTGAATCATGCCGATAGCTCCGACTTCTTATGGCTTGCTTTTAAACTCGGTGGATTTTACATGGTCTTATCCCTAGCTAAAGGATTCTTTTTGTTTTTAATGCGGCAAACCATCATCGTTATGTCACGCTTCATTGAATACGATTTAAAAAACGAAATCTATGATCACTACCAAACCCTAGACCAAGGATTTTTCAAACGAAATGCAACTGGCGATCTCATGAATCGAATTTCCGAGGATGTTGGATTAGTAAGAATGTACTTGGGACCAGGAATCATGTACGTCATCAATTTGATTGTCGCATTTACCATGATTGTTACTCAGATGTTTCAGATTAGCCCATCGCTTACTTTGTTGGTTCTAATCCCACTTCCAATAATGTCCCTATTAATTTACCGTGTTTCATCCCGCATGAATGCTATGAGCTCACTTGTTCAAAAAGAACAATCCATGCTTTCAACCATTGCACAAGAAACATTTTCAGGTATCCGCATCATT
>JBEEIV010000012.1:0-3463 GCA_041169645.1 Bacteroidota bacterium | reverse complement strand
ACCGATGAATTCAAAGCAAATGGAGTGCGCGAAGGCTACACTCCTGCGCAACGCTTCTTTATCGCGTATGCTCAATTATGGAAAATCAAATACACAGATGAGGAGATGAAAAACCGAATTGCTAATGACCCACACTCTCCAGGAATGTACCGCGTGAATGGACCTTTGAAAAATTGCCCAGAATTCTTCGAAGCATTCGATGTGAAAGAAGGACGCGCTATGCGAAACGACATAAAGAAAGTAGCCAGAATATGGTAAAACAAAAAAGGGCTCCATTCAGGAGCCCTTTTTATTTTCAAGTACATTCTAATTAATCGAAGCGGAAATTCTTAATGGCGCAATCCATGAGAATTCCAAGGCGATCTCCCTCGTTCAAACGTTTGGCAGCTTCGTAATTCTCATAATTTTTCTCCAAACTATCCACGTAGCAATCAAAGCATAATTTCTTTGCAGTCCCAACTGTTTCGATCGCGCTATCGTATTCTTTCACATCTCTCAATGCTTCTTCACGATCCGCTTGATTCCATTTTCCTTTCACACTAGCTGATCCACAGGCAAATAACGTGAGACTTGTAAGTACAATTAAAACGAATTTCATAATTCCTGAATTTTAAGGTTAAATGTTTGATGGTCCATTACTTCTTGCGTTCCTGATTCCATGTTCTTAAGGATTAAGGTTCCTGACTTCAATTCTTCCTCACCAATAAGTACAACATATTGAACGGAACGGTCGTTCGCATATTTCATTTGTTTCTGCAATTTTGCCGCACTTGGATATACTTCGCAATCAATGTTTTTTTCTCGGAGCCCTCGTGCTAAGGTCAAACAAGTAGCTACTTCAGCATCTCCAAAGTGAATAAACAATACTTTTAATCCTTTCGTAACGGAAGGTGGAAATAAATCTAACTCGGTCATGACATCATAAATGCGATCTGCACCGAATGAAATCCCAACTCCAGAAAGACCTTTCAACCCAAATAAACCGGTCAGGTCATCGTAACGTCCACCGCCACAAATCGACCCCATATTTACGTTGTTTGCTTTCACTTCGAAAATGGCTCCCGTATAATAATTCAGTCCGCGTGCCAAGGTTAAGTCGAACACTAAGTCAGCTCGCTTAAGTCCCATTGAATCAACTAGATTGATCACGAATTCCAACTCATCTATTCCTTTCATTCCAACTTCCGAATCAGCCAGATAAGTTCGCATCAAATCTAGCTTATCTTTATTCGATCCGGTGAAGTGGAGCAAAGGTTTTATCTTTTCAATAGCTCGTGCGCTCAAACCTTTTTGTACCAATTCGTTCAGAAC
This sequence comes from Bacteroidota bacterium, assembly GCA_041169645.1. Classification (GTDB taxonomy): domain Bacteria; phylum Bacteroidota; class Bacteroidia; order Flavobacteriales_D; family Crocinitomicaceae; genus UBA952. The sequence continues at coordinate 2,152 of JBEEIV010000012.1, read as the reverse complement.
GCCCTCCTCGCCTATTTTGTCCAATTTATCGATGGCGACCGTCAGATCAATAATCCGATCTGCTTCACCGCATACTTCAGCGATTCCGCTTAGGATTTTTCGGTTATTGATACAGATCGTAAATGACGGGATGTTCAAATGTGTGAGTACATCGTCAAAAATCTGAATCAATTCCACTTCGCAGAGTAAAGAATCAGAACCTACAACATCCGCATCACATTGAAAAAATTCCTGATACCGTCCATGTTGTGGTCGATCTGCGCGCCATACGGGTTGAATTTGATAGCGTTTGAAGGGAAAAGTTAAATCATTTTGATGTTGCACGACAAAACGCGCAAAGGGAACGGTCAAATCATAACGCAATGCTTTCTCTGCAAGAGACGATGCGAATTTGGGTAAATTATCCGCTGCTAATGCTTCTAAATCAGCTTTACGCATTTTTTCTCCGGAATTGAGGATGCGAAAAATTAAGCGATCACCCTCGTCGCCGTATTTTCCCATGAGGGTTGATGACAATTCAAAACTGGGCGTTTCGATCGGTGCAAAACCGTAACGTTTGAAAACCGTTTTAATGGACTCAAATAAGTACGTTCTTTTTGCTACCTCCATCGGTAAAAAATCCCTAGTTCCTTTTGGTATCGCCGGTTTTTGAGCCATATTTCTATGTAATGTAATGTTTGTCTTATACGATGAACGATAGGCGAAATGACATGCAGTTCCTACCAATCATTCAATATTTTCGTTTTCAAAGTTAATTCCTTTAATTGATTTAAGCATAATTCCATCGCAGGAGTCCAAATGATTCAGCGTAATTTTCATCAGATTTCACCGATCATAAACTTTTTATTGCGTATGTTCGTTTATTGAATATTCCATGAAACTAAACGAATTTATTGATTTTGAAAACGGCATTCCACCAGCTAAAGGATGCGTTTTATTGGCAGAACCTTTTCTTCAAGATGCGCATTTCGAACGTTCCATCGTTTTTATGTGCGAACATTCGGAGCAAGAATCGTATGGATTTGTATTAAATCACCCGATGTCTGTCAATTTAGATGAATTCATGGACATCGCACCAAAGTCCATTCCTGTTTTTCATGGTGGACCCGTCGCGAGCAACAGCCTATTCTACCTGCATACATGGAAAGGAATCGAAGGAAGTGAAGAAATCATCCCAGGATTATTTTTTGGAGGAGACTTAAGCGAAATTTTTGAGCAAATTCAGATGAATCCAACGCAAATAAAAAAAGTCCGTTTTTTCATTGGTTATTCTGGATGGAGCGATGGTCAACTGGAACAGGAAATCAAGGAGAGAGCTTGGATTTGCGCAAACAATGTTTCGGTAAAAACCTTGATGAATACACCCGTTACTGACTTGTGGAAAACATGCATGTCTCTACAAGGAAACCAATTTCAAACCTTTGCCCTTTTCCCCAAGAATGTATTAGATAATTAATCACTTTTTATACTTTAATCAAGAACAGTAAAAAAGTTTGATTAACGCTTGAAAATTCCTTGATTTTAAAGGATTTATTACTATCTTTGCACCCTCAAAAGAGAAAGTTGTGCCCTGTTCACAGCGAAAAACATGTTTCATCCTTCTGGAAAATCAGGGAATCCGGAATACAAATTATTAAGCCACATGGCAAAAAATGTAGAAATGCAGGGAGCTGCAGATTTTGATTGGGAAGCGTTACAATTAGACGGTTACACTCAAATCCAACGTTCAGAATTATCTGATCGTTACGAAAAAACCTTGACTTCAATCAATGAGAAAGAAGTGATTCAAGGTACGGTTGCATTGTTAAACAAAAAAGAGGTAATCGTGAACATCGGTTACAAATCTGAAGGTGTCATTGCAGCAAACGAATTCCGTTACAATCCAGATTTAAAAATTGGAGACGTAGTAGATGTTTACGTAGAATGTCGTGAGGACAAAACGGGTCAATTGATCGTTTCTCACCGCACCGCTCGTATGCACAGTGCTTGGATTCGCGTAAATGATGTATTGCGTACAGGTGAAATCATTACTGGTTTCGTTAAATGTCGTACGAAAGGTGGATTAATCGTTGATGTATTTGGTATTGAAGCATTCTTACCAGGTTCTCAAATCGATGTGAAACCAATTCGTGATTATGATATCTATGTAGGT
>JBEEIV010000011.1:0-7742 GCA_041169645.1 Bacteroidota bacterium | reverse complement strand
TTGAACAAATGAAGTTAACAGGATAAACGTTAATGCTCTCATTAATGCTGAATGATAAATGCCTCATTGGCCGTATATTTTCCTAATTGGATGATCGAATGGTATGCTCCACTTGGCCAATCTTTGACATCGATGTCCAACAAATTATCTCCAAAGTTGGAAAATCCTTTTTGGGTATACACCACTTTTCCTGCCTCATCCAAGACCAACAATTCCATTGGACTGAAGTCAACAGCTTGAAATTTAAGGTGAAGCACTTCACTGGTCGGATTCGGAAAGACGGTTAACTGAAAATCAGAATTCATTAACTCGTCAATAGATGCTGGTGCTTCAGTAATGGAAGGCAATTCCAAGCGAACATCGGTATAAATGCGGTATTCTCCTGGTTGTAAGGAGAAATTCATGTTGACATCAGTTACATTCAAGCTATCTCCAGAAAAGTACTCATACCACCAACCACTGTGGTGAAAATTAGGCGAGCCGATTTGATTGTTTACATCGAAATTCGTGATGACCACTCCGTTCATGGATGCATGGTTTAATTTCATTTTTTTCACTGCACCACTCAAGTTGTATGTGAAATTTAATGAACGAAAGGTCTCGTAATCGTTGCGCAATTTTAACGTTGCCGAATAGACATCGTACAACTGACGACGACGTGCCTGCGTGTAGTAGTTCCACAAGATTGGTTTGTTGCAAACACGGCAAGGATTATCGATGGAAATATCATACCCTAATTCTCCGAACTGCCAAATCATGCGAGGACCTGGTTGTGTAAGAAAAATCACAGCTGCCGTTTGCATTCTACCTAATGCCACATATAGATTTTTCGCATTATGATTCGGATTTGTTTGATTTCCGTACGTAAGGTTTTTGAACATCATACGTTCCTCATCATGACTTTCCATGTATGATACAAGATGTGGAACGGTCCAAGTACGGTTTGAATAAATTCCAGAACTAATATTTGAGGTACTTGTGTATCCCATTCCAGCTTCCTGATAACCTTGAGTTACATTACCCCAAAGCATCATGCCATAATTAGCCAGTTGAATTTCTTCAGAATTATCACACCAATGTTCCAGAATAACATAAGCGTTGGATTTAACCTCCCAGATTTTATCTGCCATGCGCTTTAATAAGTTGATTCTTTCCAAATTATATCCAGCTGCATTATTAGCAAAACCTTTCGTATAGTCAAATCGGAATCCATCCACATGGTATTCTTCTAACCAATATTTATTGACTTGGTCGATGTACATTTGAGTCGCCATGCGCGTGTGGTCAAAATCATATCCCCAACAATATGGTTCGTGTGGACAAATCGCATTAAACCACGGATTATTAGCTGCGGGACGATTATTCACTGCGTCCCAATACATATTCACCATTGGATTTTGACCAAATGCATGATTCAAGACCATATCAACAATCACGGCGATGCCCCGATTGTGACAACTGTCCACAAATTCTTTGAATTTTTCCGGTGTGCCATAGTATTTATCCAACGCCTTGTGAAATGAGGGATTATAGCCCCAACTTTCATTGTTTTCAAATTCCCCTGGAGGCATTAATTCAATGGCGTTAATTCCTAGTTTATCCAGGTAATCAAGTGTATCGATTAAGGTTTGATAATTATGTTTAGCCACAAAATCTCGCACCAATAATTCATAGATCACTAAGTCCTTTTTTGCAGGACCTTGGAAGGTGGTATTTTGCCAATTGTAAGGAGTTGCTCCAGGTTGAAATACAGAGACAAAGCCGGTTGTTTGTCCAGTTGGATAAGGTAAGGGGTTAGGATTAGTTAATGCATTGATGTTTCCATCGTTGTTTGGATCCAAGATCAAATGACTCAATGGATCTGCCAATTTCATCTCTCCATCGATGAAATATTGATACCCATATTTTTGTCCAGCTGTTAGACCACTTATTTCTAACCACCACGTTGCATTGTTCGTAGATAAGTTCATGTGGTCTGCTGCAGTGGGAGTCCAATTATTGAAATCACCGATCACGTAAATGTGTTCTTTTTGTGGTGCATATAATTGTAAAATTATGGTTGTGTCATTGATGTAATTGACCCCATTTACTAAACCAGAAATCGGAGGATTCGCAATATTAACTACAGGATTTACCGTAAAAAAAACACTGTCAATAATGGTGGAAGTTCCATCATTCACCTCAAATTCCAAAAGATGTGTTCCAGCAGAACTCGCTGTCAAATTGTAATCCAAGGTAGTGGCATTAGACAAGGTAGATAAAACAACACCATCTTGTCTTAATTGTAGCGTAGCGTTCGTGTTTGCCTCTGCGTTAATCGTAATTTGATCATTTAAATTAAAGATACTTCCGTTATTCGGATGAAAAAATTGACCAAGTAACCCAGCATTCACGGGATAGACGTCATAAAAAATATCACTTCCGTCTGCATTCCTTCCTACAACGCTTCCGTTTGCCGTACGAAAAACGAATGCTAATTTCAAAACAGTTGTCGTAGCGATTGGGTAACCATAAAATTGATCAATGTCGATCGTGATAGTATGCTTATTATTTCCAATGTTAGTCATTGCTACTTGTGGATCAACTGTGCCCCAATTTCCTTGAACATATTGCCAATTTGATGGCGATGTGCTCGCCGAGGTAATCAATCCTGCATGGGCATAAATTTGAGATTGACCAACAAGCGTTCCATTTCCTTGAGTGGCATCATAGGTGATTGTCACTACGTCATTGACGGTTGGAAACGCTGGGGAAACATCTAAAACTTGTGCGATGACCATCGAACTAAATAAACTCGCAAATACGGTAAGAAGAAGGCTTTTCATCTCAAAATGTTTAAGGTAAAAAAAAGCCTAAGTATGTTTCAACTTAGGCCTTTTTGATAATTATGAAAAATTATTGTTTGATCAATTTTCCAGTAGAAACTTTGTCACCAGCAAACACTTTGTAAATGTAAGAACCAGCAGACAAGTTAGCTGTGTTTAATTCAACATTGTTAGATGCAGATGTTGCAATCGTTTTCGTAGCAACTTCTTTTCCTGTTAAATCAAATAATTTGATTGTAGCTTCAGAAGCATTGTTCACATCAAATTTGAAGTTTGTAACATCTGTAGTTGGGTTTGGAGAAACAGTCAAATTGTTGATCGCGTTTTCAGCAACGTTTGATCCACCACATGCTGTACATGCATCCCATACGTAACAAACTGTTCCTGGTAATAAGAAATATGTACGGTTGATGTTTCCTGAACCATCATCTACACCACAAGAATCAACTGCGATTGTATTTGCTGGATCTGTTCCTTCATTTGAACCCCAATCACCATTTACGAATTTGTACAATTGTGTTCCTTGTAATGTTGAAACTGGGTAAGTTACATCGATAGACCAGATGTTATTTCCTAAGTCTGTTAATGCAGAATTTGCATCACCTGGAGACCAATCTACCATTGGACCCGCAGCTACAGAAGCTGAGTTTGAACCGAAGTTACCACCAATACGGATACCGTTAGCAGCCAAGGTTGCACCACCTGCTAAGTAAGCAGTAATGTCTACTTGGTAAGTTACAGTGTAATCTGTTTGAAAGCTATAAGCTCCAGAAACACGATCAAAAATAACCAAATAAGTACCTGCAGTTACAGGAATGTTCGGTCCGTCTTGCACACCAACTCCAGCAGGGAACGTTGCAGCACCCCAGTTGATTGCCCATGCTCCGTCTTGACGAAATTTCGCCTCACCAGCTACACAGGTAACGATTCCAGCATAGATGTTACCATCTAATGTTTGCATAGGGAAATCAGTTGCCCAGTCATAAGGTGGAACAGCAGATCCAACCATACCTACAGCAGGAAATTGAGCATAAGAAGCTACGCTAATAAAAACAGTAGCCAAAAAAGTAAACATTTTTTTCATAGTTTAATTTTTAAAAGGTTAAAAAATACTTAGTGTCAGATTGACAACTTCAAAAATAAAAATAAAATTGGAAAACAAGAAATTGTTTTGTTTTTTCTAGTCCATATTTTTAAACTTTCCTTTGTAGATAAGATGAGGTGAATCAAATTTTTGCAAGAATATTTCATTACTGAATAGTCCAAAAACACTTGATCCTGAGCCGGACATTGCGGCATAAATGGCACCGGAGTCGTACAAAGATTGCTTTAACGATTCAATTTCTGGATGCTTTGGAAAAACGGAAGCTTCAAAGCCATTCGACAAGTTATCGTGCCATTTTTCAATTGGTGTTTGCAGAATAGATCGAATTGAACCCGCGCTTTCGTCGATATGTACACCTGCATATGCTTCTTTAGTTCCAACATGAATTCCTGGATTCAATAATACCAAATACACATTAGAAAGATCTAATTCAATTGGACTCAATAAATCGCCTCTTCCGGTTGCAATTTGAGGTGTTCCATCTACAAAAAATGGACAATCACTTCCTAATTGAGCGGCAAATTTCTTTAGCTCTTCCGATGATAGTTTTAATTGAAATAATTTGTTTAGAGCGATCAAGGTGTATGTTGCATCTGCTGATCCACCTCCTAATCCGGCTCCAATTGGAATTTGTTTGCGCAAATGAATGCGGACATTTGAGATGTCAAAATGATCCTGGAAAAGCTGAAAAGCTTTTTCACATAAATTCGTTCCCGCCTCACTAACAATATTTTTTCCCGTTTGAACAAACTCAAAAGTTTCTGCTTTGGTGATTTCCAAGATATCACATAATGGTATTTGAACCATGACAGATTCAATATCATGGTATCCATCGTCCCTTTTTCGAAGGATGTTTAAACCTAAATTAATCTTTGCTGGTGGAAATAAAATCATTTCAACAAATGTAGTTTTTTACGTTGAAACGATGTGCTTATTTCCATTGGAAATGATGGTTTCAGAAAATCAATTAACTTTGTATACTCAATAAAGAAAATATGTCTACGTATCTTGATTTTGAAGAGCCTTTAAAGGCTTTAGAAGAACAAATTGCTCAAACCAAAGAACTTGGTGAATCTACACAAGTAGATATGTCAGAGCAATTGACTGAATTGGAGCGCGTTTTACAGGAGAAAACAAAAGAAGTTTTTTCGGGTTTAACCCCGTGGCAACGCGTACAACTCTCAAGGCATCCAGATAGACCTTACACGCTTGCCTATATAGATGCTATTACCAATGGTCAATTCATTGAATTACATGGCGATCGTAGCGTGAAAGATGACAAAGCCATGGTTGGTGGATTTGGAATGATTGACGGAAAAAGTGTCATGCTTATTGGTCAACAAAAAGGAATCAATACGAAAATGCGCCAATACAGGAATTTTGGTATGCCAAATCCGGAAGGTTACCGCAAAGCATTGCGTCTAATGAAATTAGCAGAGAAATTCAATAAGCCCATCATTACGTTCATCGATACACCAGGAGCTTTTCCCGGATTAGAGGCTGAGGAACGTGGACAAGGTGAGGCCATTGCTCGTAACATATATGAAATGATGCGCTTAAAAGTCCCTGTGATTTGCATCATTATTGGCGAAGGTGCTTCAGGTGGCGCATTAGGAATTGGCGTTGGAGATAAGGTAGTCATGTTGGAAAACACATGGTATTCCGTGATTTCACCTGAAAGTTGTTCGTCCATTTTATGGCGTTCTTGGAATTACAAAGAAACCGCGGCTGATGCGTTAAAATTAACATCCACCGATATGCGTAAAAACGGTTTGGTAGATGAAGTCATTCCAGAACCTTCAAACGGAGCGCACCGGAATCCAGAAGAGATGTTTCATTCTGTGAAAGCGAAAATCAAAGAATACCTTTCTGAATTAGAGAAAATCAATCCAGACAAACGTGTGGAAGACCGAATTGAAAAATTCTGTCAAATGGGTGTTTGGAAGTAAAGACCCTATAACCTTTTCTTATGACAGACTTGTTATCCACACCCATCGAATTTCTAAAAGGTGTTGGACCGCAACGCGCTGCCAGTTTACAAACGGAATTAGGTGTTTTTTCGTTTCGAGATCTACTCAATCACTTTCCCTTTCGCTACCAAGATCGCTCAGTATTTCATGAAATACGAGACATACACTTAGTAGATAATTACCTGCAATTAAAAGGAAAAATAACGCATATAGGAGAAGTTGGGACGGGTCGACAACGTAAACTCACCGCTCGTTTTGAAGATCAATCCGGAACAGTGGATTTAATATGGTTTCAAGGAATTCAATGGGTGAAATCAAATTTACGTATAGGTGAAACATACCTATTATTTGGAAAACCAAAAGCTTACAATCAACATTGGACCATTCCACATCCAGAATTAACGAAGTGGGGAGAGCAATCCAAGGAGCTTGGTTTACAAGCAATGTATCCGAGTACCGAAAAACTGAATAATAAAGGACTTCACGCCAAAGGAATTGGAAAATTAATCCAAACGCTACTCCCTCAAGTAAAGAACCAAATTCCTGAGGTAATTCCCTCCTATCTTCGTGAGGAATTAGCTTTGATATCAAAGGAACAAGCTTATTTTCAGATTCATGCACCTAAAAACGAAGTTGAATTTAAACAAGCTAGGTACCGCCTAAAGTTTGAGGAATTATTCTTTCTGCAACTCGAATTATTATTAAGAAAAGAGATTCGTGCCAAGAAAATGAAAGGCTTTGTGTTTTCTGAATTAGGGAACATATTCAATCGTTTTTACTCTGAATGCCTTCCTTTTGAATTAACGAATGCGCAAAAAAGAGTTTTGAAGGAAATTCGTAAAGACTTTCTTCACGGAGAACATATGAACCGCTTATTACAAGGGGATGTTGGAAGTGGAAAAACATTGGTCGCATTATTGACCATCTTGATGGGAATCGACAATGGTTATCAAGGTGCATTAATGGCTCCAACTGAAATTTTAGCTACGCAACATTATGAATCACTCAGCGAACTCGTCAAGAATTTACCGATTAACATTGCTTTATTAACTGGATCAACCAAAAAAGCGAAACGTCTCGAAATTCATGAGGGTTTACAAAATGGATCCATCCATTTATTAATTGGAACCCATGCTTTATTGGAAGATGTCGTTCAATTCGCGAATTTAGGAATCGTCGTCATTGATGAACAGCATCGATTTGGTGTTGCTCAACGTTCAAAAATGTGGGGCAAAAATGCCGTTCCACCTCATGTGCTCATTATGACGGCCACACCAATACCTAGAACCCTAGCTATGACGTTTTATGGTGATTTAGATGTATCCGTCATTGACGAACTTCCTCCTGGAAGAAAACCCATACAAACCATTCATCGAAGGGAAAATCACCGTCCAAAATTGCTGCAATTCATCAAAGAGCAAATCGCTTTAGGAAGGCAAATCTACATAGTATATCCCCTCATTCAAGAATCAGAGAAATTGGATTTTAAAAACTTACAGGAGGGATATGATATGATTACGGATGCTTTTCCTAGTCCACAATACCAAGTGAGCATGGTGCACGGTAAATTAAAACCAGCAGAAAAAGAATCTGAAATGCAGCGATTTGTCAAAGCAGAAACGCACATCATGGTTGCGACAACGGTTATTGAGGTGGGTGTGAATGTGCCCAACGCATCGGTTATGGTGATTGAAAGTGCGGAACGATTTGGGCTTTCTCAATTGCACCAGTTGCGCGGACGAGTGGGACGGGGAGCAGAAAAATCGTATTGCATTCTCATGACCGGAGAAAAACTTTCGAAGGAATCAATGAAAAGAATGGAGACCATGGTGATGACCAACG
>JBEEIV010000010.1:0-6037 GCA_041169645.1 Bacteroidota bacterium | reverse complement strand
AAAGCTCCTGTTCGTTTTCACTTTGTGCGTTGGCCATTATGTATTCGGTCAATGTGATCAGGTATTTGTATCGGGTAAGGTGATGGACACGATGAATGTGGATATGTTTTACAATTTAATGGTGATTAACAAAACGACTGGAAGAGGTGTTTTTGGTCAGCCAGATGGACATTTTTCCGTATACGTTCGACCAGGAGATAAAATAGCTTTGTCCACGAAGGGTTATCCCGTATATGAATTCGTTGCAACGGCTGATAGCGATTGTCAAAATCACATCCTTGCATACATTGAACGAATTCCTCAAGAAATTGAACAAGTCGTTGTTCGACCGCTAAAATCCTTGGAGCAAATCAAGGAGGAAAGACAAGCTTTATCTCAACGCGAAACGCGAACAGTTACGGGTATCAATGTCATGGAAAGTCCAATTACTGCTTTATATCAAGCATTCTCCAAAAAAGAGCAAAACAAGGCATGGATTGCCGAGCAGCAGTACAAGGATGATCAACGAAGAATCGTAAAAGAATTGTTGCGCTTATATGTTGCTTTTGAAATCATTGATTTGCCCGAGGCAACTTTTGATGATTTCATTACCTTCTTAAACATTGATGAAAATTTCATTAAAACGGCTTCAGAAATGGAATTGGTTTTATTTATCAAGGATAAATACGACCATTTTAAAAGCATGCGCTAATTACTGAAGGCGCTTTGTGGGTTCCCAAATACTTGATTTGATACCACGCAGAAATTTGAAAAAACCGAGAAATAGCGCAATGTTCATCGATGTAAAATGAACAATGTACCGAAGCCATTTAAAGTGTACATTAATTTTCTTCCCCAAATAATCCGGAATAAACAAGGCTAATGGCATTAAAAAAAGTACATGGATGATTTGATAGGTGACTTGATCTTGTGAGAGTACCGCGGATCCAATCAGGATGAAAAGCATAAAAAAGGGCAAGATCCATCTCAAGAATTTATGGGAGAAAAAGGCGTATGAAATTCCGTCGAATCGAAAAAGCATCGGCCAAAACACGCTTAAATTTTGAAAATTCCCGGCTGAAATTCGGATTTTTCGTTTGAATTCAATCCATGATTCGTTAGAGACATCCTCAAAAACCCGCGCGTTTTGCTCATTGATGCATTGGTATCCTTTACGCAAAATCAACATGTTTAGGTAAAAATCATCCACCAAGAAATGACTAGGGATGGGTTCGAAGCACGATTTTCGAAAGGCAAAACATCCTCCAAAGGGTCCCATCATTGCTCCCCAAATTTTTCCTTCGGCAAATTTTGTCTGTACCTCATTCGAAATGTATCCATTCTCAGCCATTGAAATTCCATTTTCCTTCAGTCCGAAGTGTTCCATGCGCGTGTCAACCAATCCAATGTTTGGATTTTTAAAGTGTTTGACCAGTTGGGTTAATGTGTTTGCCTCGAAAAGAACATTGGCATCGGTCATGACAATGATTTCATTCGTTGCCTCTAAAACCAGTCGATTGACAACATTGATTTTTCCTTGTCGCTCAGGGAATTCGAATAAACGCAAGTTTGGAAATTGCTGGGCGTATTTTTCAACAATGTTGGAGGTTTGATCTTGACAATGATCGGCGCCAATCAGTACTTGAATGCGTTCAAGTGGGAAGTCTGAGCTGAGTAAGCTCTCTAGTTTTTGACCAATGACTTTTTCTTCATTGTGAGCGGGTATGATGATCGATATACTGGGACAATCGGTTGAATAGACCATGTCGTTCATTTTTCGAAAACGTGCAAAATATTGAACAAGAATGGGATAGACTAGATAACTGTGAGCGATCAATCCAATTCCGAGCCATAAAATGATTTCAATGAGTAACATGTTTGAATCCTTCAGGCACAATATTAAACATTATTTACTGATTGACTTTCAATTAGACGTTAATGGACAAATTCTTTTTGAAGTACAAGTTGTACCATTTCGGAGGAAAATTCGGTCGAAACGAACGCTTTACCTGATGCTCCTCGTTGCATTTGCTTGTTGGTATCACCTAATAATTCCATGCAATCCAGTGCAAATGTTTGAGCATCATGATGTATGGGAATCAGCTCGTTTAAACTAAGTCCTTCTGCTGCCTTTACAGATAATATGCATGGTGCACCAATACTCATGGCTTCCAGGACTTTCATTTTTATCCCTGACCCTGATTGCAAGCAGGCAACGAAGAGGCCATTTTCGGCAATAAATTGAAGGGGATCTTCAACGAATCCATGAATTTTAATGTGTTCTTGTATTAGTTCTTTCGGTATGCGTTCACATTTTCTTCCAGCAATGTGAAATTCGAGTATAGGAAATGACTGCTTTATTAGCGGGAAAACGGATGAGATAAACCATTTTATGGCCTCGAGGTTTGGTTCCCAATCGAAGGCTCCGATGAAACATAAACGATTTGTGTTCCAATGAATAGGCACGTTTTTCGAAGGAATGGAGGAGGGTAAATAGTGGACGATATTACTCGTTTTTTCCTGTATGAGTAAGGCGTCCTCCTTAGAAATCGAAAAAACAGCGTCAATTTGATTCCAGATGGAAACTTCTTCCTTTTTCAAGGATTTAGATAATTGATTTAGGTACCATTTTTTTAATGGATTGCGCTGATTCCGAGCTAAGTCCTCCCAAATGCGATGTTCTATGTTGTGCGATCGATAATGGATTTTTCCTGTAAAATGAGGTCGGATGATTGGTGCATAAATCGCTGCAAATAAACTTTCAAAGACAACATGGTCGTATTGACTTGACTTCAATCGTTCCAAGATTAACTCGGAAATCCGTTTGTCCAGAAACCTTTTCGTGTGGTAAGACTCCTGTTTCAATAAACTAAATAACGCAGGGAAGGCTTTTATTTTTGTATCAATGGATATACCTGTAAACGTCACATTTTTGAAGTTTAGTGCTTCGTATGATTTGAGATCAAACGGATGTTTGTGCGTACTAAATGTGAGGTAATCGATGTGTTCTATATCAGGAGCTTCACTCAAATCGTGGAGAAAGCGACTCATTGCAAGACATCCACCGTCAACAATGGGGTAGGGTGGTTTATGGCTAAGAACGAGTACGCGCATTTCTTCTAAAGATTTTTAACGCGGTTGTATTCCACATTTCTTTCGAGAATACCTGAGAATCGTTTGCTGCAGCGCGTGTGATAATCCAGGCAACTGGAGTGAAAAAGATATTAGCAAGCCACATTCCAAGGAATGGAGAGACGGTATTGGTTTCAGCTAAATTTCGACCAATGCTATTCAACATGAAATAAACCATAAATGTCAGTGCGGCAACCACGACGGGTGCACCAAATCCTCCCTTGCGAATAATTGCTCCCAAAGGACCACCAACAAAGAACAAAACGATCACAGCATAAGTTAAGGCGAATTTTTTGTGAAACTGAATCCAATAAAGGTCAGATTCCTTTTCCATGACAATGTAAAACTGGTCTTGATTGTCAATTGTTTCGTTGGTTCTTCTCAATCTGGAAATGACCGAATTTCGGGACTGAAGTTTGTCTACCTTGGATAATTGTTGAAAGTCAACTATTGGAACGGAAACCTGTTTTAATCCAGCATTTGGATCCTGGTAAACAATTTTATCATTGAAACTGACAAATTCCTTAGTGGTATTTTTAGCGAAAGTTTCACGGATTTGCTGTTTTTTCTTTTCTAAAGAATCCATCACAGAACTGATCTGAAATACATTCATCATTTCGTATTTATCCGTAAACAAATCCTCGTCTGTTCGATTTAAATTGAATCCTGCGATATTTAATTTGTAGGTTCCATGCTCAAAATATGAAACGCGTGCTGGTCGACCTGAGGGATTTTGGATGCTTCCGTCGGGAAGAAAAAGGGGATTTTGAATTTCCAATTCTTCCAAAACACGCCCATTTTTCAAGTCGAAAAACATGTATTGTCCATTCGCGGATTTATATATGCGCGCTTCATTCGCCTTGACGGTTTTTAGTTCAGATGGATGGCTGTAATCGTGGATCGTAATGCCTTTGTAAACCGAGTCATTGAAAGACTTAACCTTTATGGAATATCCTTCAAAATCTTTGGTATACACTCCTGGTGTCAGAATGGAGGATATTTTGGTGTTTTGAATGTCATAAATTAAGGTGTGAAATTTAAGGTTGAACACTGGGATGACATAGTTTGCAAAATAAAAGGTACTAATGGCGATAATGGTAACTATGACCATCAAAGGCCTCATGATTCGATAGAGAGAAAGCCCGCTCGATTTTAATGCCGTAAGCTCATTGTTTTCTGCAAAACTCCCGAAGGTCATGAGTGAGGATAACAAGATTGTCAGCGGAAGTGCCAGGTGAATGAGATTGGCAGAAACATACAGGAGTAATTCGAGGATGACCCAAACGCTCAACCCTTTTCCCATCAAGTCATCTACGTACACCCAAAAGAACTGAAGAATTAATATGAACATCGAAATAACCAGGGTCACAATGAAGGGACCTGCGAATGATCGGATGCTAAATAGGTACAGTCTTTTCAATCCTGAAAATTTCGGCAAAGGTAGCTAATAAACGTAGAAATAAGAGAGGAATTGTGTTTTAAGAACCGATTACTCTTTTCAGGTCATTGACTTGTTGGTTCCATAACATAATGGCACTTTCTTTATCAGTTGGATAAGCAAAATCAGTAATTTGTAAAGAAACAGATGCGGTCATTGGATCAACGATATACGCAATTTCAAAATACACATCGAGTCCATCTTCTTCATCCGAAAGCCACCTCCAACGAATTTTTGCATTTGGTTTATTCTGAAGTAACCGTGCTTCTTCTTCATTGCCATCCCATTCAAAGGAATAAATATCATCTTTGATATTGACGTCGTCCGCGAACCATTCTGACAAACCATCCGGTGTGTTGATCAATTTTTCCAAGACACGTGGAGAAGTTTTAAGAAGGAATTCTAATTCGTATTTTTCTTTCATGAGGACTTCAGTAAATAATTCTAATTTTGCTTTCTTTCTGCAATATACTAAAAAAATCGTGAATGTCCGTAAATTCCTCCATAGAACATATAGGAAATCAACTTTTTAAGTACCGTGGATTTGTCCCTGTTTTGTTCGCAATTGTGGCGTTTTCGATTCAATTAATTGATGCCACCGAACGATTGTCATACGGTGTGATCAAAGAAATTGCTTTTTTTTTAGTCGTGTTGGGACATTTGATTCGAGCCTTGACTGTTGGACACCGAAGCATGCAAACTTCAGGACGTAACCGCAGTCATCAGGTGGCGGAAGTTTTAAATACAAGCGGAATGTACTCCATAGTCCGTCATCCCTTGTATTTGGCAAATATCTTGATTTGGATCGGGTGGACAACCTTGCTCAGCATTCCATGGTTGATCGTGGTTGCATGCATCATTTTTGTTCTTTACTATTGGTTTATCATGTTCGCCGAGGAACAGTTTTTACGCAGAAAATTCGGTCAGGAATATGAAAGATGGCACCGCAGAACGCCACGATTGATTCCGAATCCATTTTTGTATCAGGCAAATCGCAATGATTTTTCATGGCGGATTGTATTCAAAAACGAATACCCAGGTTGGACAGCTAGCATGACCATTGCTTTGTGCATCTACTCGTTACTTACCAACAAGATTTATCCCTTTTCGGAATATTACAGATCCTATGTTATGGGATGGTTGATTTTCGGTGGTGGGATAGCCATTTTCGGACTGACTTTTCGATACTTGAAACATCGAACGAAACTCTTTCACGAGATGGACTAATGTCCGCTTTGGAATACCTGACGTTGTAGAAGAGAGCGTCCAAGTGTGAGTTCATCCGCATATTGCAATTCCGATCCGACAGCAATTCCACGCGAAATGGAAGTTACCAAACAATCAAAGTGTTGCAATTTCTTGTACAAGTAAAAATTGGTGGTGTCTCCCTCCATTGTTGGACTTAACGCAAAGATGATTTCGCGCACCTCTTCTTTTTCCATTTTTTGAAGCAAGCGTTCAATATTCAAATCTGCCGGACCAATTCCG
>JBEEIV010000009.1:0-6368 GCA_041169645.1 Bacteroidota bacterium | reverse complement strand
CGAAATTCAACAAATTCAAATTGAAATGATGAAGGACATCCAACAAAGCATCAACGACACAAAGAACTAATTACTGCTTGATTAATTCTTTGGTATACACGCGCTGATTTGTCGTAATTCGAACCAAGTAAGTACCTGCATTCATGGTACTTAAATCCAAGAAAGATTCGGCAAAATAATCAGACGCCGCCATTTTTTCCATGAGCAACCTTCTTCCCGACAGGTCATATAATTCGATGGTCGCATCGTTCATCACCGACCCACTTACTTCCACCGTTGTTAAACCTGAAGTTGGATTGGGAAAAACAGCGATTTCATGCGCCAATTTTTCCTCATTAACACCGAGCGTAAATCCTACTGAAAAATCATAGCGGTGGTAATTTCCAAAGTCCGCAGGGAAAAATTCAATGTATGAACCTCCTACTTTACGCAAGCGCATTTGTCCAGTGGTCTCACCTTCCACTTGACTCGAATACCAAAATCCAAGTCCATCGCTGTCCGAATCTTCTACGATAATGGAATAACAACCCGGAGCTAAATTAAAAGTATCCTTGTATTGTGTTTGATTGGTAAGCACATCGCGCTGAAACAAGATGTTTCCAGCATGATCGATTAGTCGGTATTTGTTTTCATTGGCTTTATTGTTCGTGGTTAGCCAAACATAAAAGGCGCCGTCGATGCGTTCGGGTGCGTCAAATTTCACTGTTTTCAAACTGTTCTGGTTGTACTCATCCTCTCCGATGATGCCATTCACGTCAGCTACCCAAGCCGTAAACGTTTGATTGCTGTATAAATCTGTCCACCAATCTATGTTGTCCACTGGTAATTCAATGACCGTTTCTTCTAAGAATCCAAGGTTTCCTGTCCAGTCGTACACAATGTTATCGCCATAAGTTATCCATGCAAAGATGCGACAAGAAGTTAAAGGCTGTGCTCCTGTATTTTTTAATACCACTCGTGGATTTTGACACGTTGGGTTCCACTTACTATAATATTCCCAATTGTTTGGATTTAATACATCCGAGATGGATGCATCATTTTGAAAATTCGGAGCCGAATAGGAGATCAAATCATACGCCGCAATGTAGTTTCCTCCGGCTTGACCTGGGTCATTTCCTGGAACTGGATTGATGGCGTAATCCAGTTTCACCGTATCTCCAGGAGTAACATAAGGAGTTAACTCAAACTCATGTTCTTTCACACGGTCTCCCGGACACCATCCCTCACGTGCATATGGCCACGTACCTCCTTGTCCAATGTTTGGATTGTCTCCACAATCTGTTGTTTTCCAAATATTCCAGTTGAATCGCGGCAACCCATCCACTTTGATCTGATGATTATTCGCCACCCACTCACAACAAGCCGCGTTCCCTACTTGTCCATGTCCAGACATGCGCGTTTTGATTTTAAACATGTGTGATGAGTCAGACAGTACAACTGGTTTCTCCTGTAGTACCACATCATCAGCCATTTGAGCAAAATTGTAGGATTTAAAGTCGCTCCAAATTGGCTGACGTGCATGCACATCTCTTGGTGGAGTACCTTTTATGAACGCAAATTTAAGGTCGATTAATTCCTGTGTGTTATGTGCGGCCAAATCAACCAAACCTTTTAAATACATTTGGTAATCGGTCACATCATATTTCCAAGTAAAGCCATTTGGACCAAGGTCGAATTGAATGCCGTATGGTGTAATGTAACGGGCAATTTCCACATCATGAATCAACTCAAAAGGAGGATTGTAACACACGATTGGGTTATTCAACAATTGAGACGAGGTTGCATAAGGTGTTTGTGAAATCACTTGATTGTTTTGATCGAATGTCAACGATGATCCTTCAGGTAAACCGATGTAACTATTCACAATGTCGAAGTGACGGAACAAAGGCATTTGCTCAAAAACAATGATCGGCTCAATAATTTTCAGTTTGTTCAATACATTGGTTTGTACCGTTGTATTAATTGTACCTTGACCGAATGAAAATTTAGGCATAAACGCAGCCTGTTGAATTCCCGCGTTCGGTAATTCATCGGTGTGAATCATGCCAAATTCGGAAGGCATTAATTTAAAGTTATTCGGTGAGTGGTCCACTGCATAATTGACGTCATCAAAATCATAGTAGACTTTCAAATTGGACCAATTTGGATGATTTGCATCAATCTTTTGTTTGTAATTCGCTTGAATAGTGGACTGACTTAAAGCAGCGTTGTACACCCTAAACTCATCGATGCTTCCTTTCCATTTTAAGGCTTGATCCTTACTCGCACCGAGAATAAAACGATGAATGTATCCAATTGCACGATTTAAATTTGTTCCAGAATGCCATAACGCACCGTTTTTATAAATGAACATTTCTCCGGTGCTCTGTTTTTTAACAAAAGCCCAATGGTTCCATTCATTATCCATTTCAGAGGGTGACATGGCCTTATTGATGCGGTCGTAGCCTGTTTGATTTCCAGCATCCCAGTACACATTGTTGTTACTCCATGGCATGTGAATGTTTAAAATTCGATTTCCAAGTGTATCGTATGCTTCTAAAAACGTGGTGTTTGTTCCTGCTACACCGTTCCCCTTGGACCAAAATTCAATGGTCACTTCTGGCCCCATGTTGACATCGGAATATTCCAACATCGTATAATTCGTACCGCTAAACGACAAATGCCCATTTTTCCCTTCGTATAGTAATGCTTGGTTGGACGAAATGCTATTCGTTTCGAAGCTCAATGAGTTTGGTGAAGGCACATCATTTTCAAAATAAAATTCAAGTACGATATTTGATACACCGTCCCAATTAAAGGGTTGATAAAATGCCAATGCATTTTCACCAAGCACTAACGGAGCCATGGAATTCGTTAATCCAGTTGAGGAATTATATACTTCCGTAAAGCCTGATGCGTGAAAATTGAATAATTCCATGTCCGTCGTTGACTTGATGCGGATGCTTGGATAAAACAATTTTCCATCAATGGCAATATCATTTAAATAAAGCTTCAATGATTGCAAATCACCAGGCTGCACACCTGCTTGCAAAAGTTGTGCTTGTGTCAGTAATAGTTGGAATCGACCACCTTTTTCATTCGTTTTGAACGGCCAATTTTGCGTTGAATTGGATGCAGTTGGAACAGAATAATTTAATCCTGAAAGGAGCCTTGTTCCTTCATTTCTTAAAACAGTATGTGCTTGTGCGTATGGAAGCGGCGTGTAATGAATGGTGCTCGGAGCAGACCAATTCGACAAATATCTGCTTGAATTTTTGGCAACGGAATCGTACACTCCTGTATGATCGAAAACGCGCGCATAAGTCAAATAATCCCACTCACCACAGTCATACTGATCCCAAGTAGTCAATGGACTACATTTGAGTTTATAAAACATCATCACTTTCTCAAAACGCATCGTATCCAATTCCGGTGGAAATTGAAACAACGCTCTTCTGGTCGTGATGGAATCAAACGTAAACGTTTGAACCCAAGTGGTGTCCTGAGCAAATGATTGCAAACCAAACAATAAAAAAGTGAATGAAAGGATAATTTTACGCATAGTCAAAGTTTATGGCCCCTAAAATACGGATAAGTAGGGAAGAAAAAAAATCCTAAAATTCCAATGTCTCACCCACTTCAAGCGAAATGAATTGATTGGTAGTGTGGAATTTGCGTTTTGACAAACGAGCAACTAAACCTTGTTGTTTTTTCTGTTCATCGTGCGTTGAGACGATGGTTTTTACAGAGAGTTTTTTAGCCAAAGCAAGCGTGCTTTCTAGTCCAAGGTTGACCGTTCCTCCTAGGTAAAACGGCAAGTGATACGTCGTTACCGTCGAAATGAGAACCGAACAGGAAATTCCTTCTTGTATTTTTCTGGTTCCATGAGGAGCATACACCATCGAGGTTTCAGCATCCTTGATTAGGTAAGCATGATGCACTAAATCCAATAACGTGGTCAGGGATACTTTGGAAATGTCAAAAGGCGCTTCTTCTAGTGTTAAAAAGGAATTAAAATGATTCCATTTTTTGATTTTTTTGGCAATGTTTGGCAAGCAAACAATCGGTGTCGCAGGGCTAAATTGAAGTAGGGTTGTTCGATCGCAATGATCTGTGAAGGGATGTGAAATGAAAATGAAATCCGGTACTGGAAGTTCAGATTGATTGGGTTGTTTGTCTAAATGAAATTGTTTTGAAAACCATGGATGTAGGTCAACTTGACTTTCGGAAAACCATGGATCAACCAAAATTTTGAATCCATCTATTTCCCAAAACCAGGAACTATCCGCATTTAATTTGGTGATTTTCATGAGTTGTTAACTCATAAATAGCTT
This sequence comes from Bacteroidota bacterium, assembly GCA_041169645.1. Taxonomy (GTDB): domain Bacteria; phylum Bacteroidota; class Bacteroidia; order Flavobacteriales_D; family Crocinitomicaceae; genus UBA952. The sequence goes on along the minus strand of JBEEIV010000009.1, from coordinate 2,055 downwards.
AATGGAAAGGCTCAGTTTTTCTTTTATTTCCGTTCGGTCAACGATAAAATCAAGGAAACCATGTTCTAATAAAAACTCTGAAGTCTGGAACCCATCTGGTAAATCACGGCCAATGGTTTCTTTCACAACACGTGGACCCGCAAACGCAATCAATGCACCTGGTTCAGCGATATTAATGTCTCCAAGCATGGCAAACGAAGCGGTCACACCACCGGTAGTTGGGTCTGTCAAATAGGAAATGTATGGTAGTTTAGCCTCTGACAATTGACCAAGTTTCCCCGAAACTTTCGCCATTTGCATGAGGGAAAATCCTGCTTCCATCATTCGGGCTCCACCTGATTTCGAGATAATCATGAAGGCTGACTTTGTTTTAATCGCTTCATCGATGCCACGTACAATTTTCTCACCCATGACAGAACCAAGTGAACCGCCAATGAAATTAAAATCCATGGCAGAAATGATTAATTTTTGTCCATCAATTGTTCCTTTCGCAGTTCGCAATGCATCCTTGAGACCACTTGCTTTTTGAGAAGCGGCTACTCGATCAACGTATTTTTTGGTATCTGTAAATTCGAGTGGATCACCAGAGGTCAAATCGGCCGCGATTTCTTCGTATTTTCCATCGTCAAAGATCAATTGAAAATACTCTTCGGAACCAATACGTTCATGGTGTGAACAACGATCACACACATAATTGTTTTTTGCTAGGTCATCGCTCGTAAACAATGTTTTACAATTTGAACAACGCACCCAAAGTCCTTCTGGAACTTCTTTTTTATCACTTGTTGCTGTTGTAATTCCTTCCTTACTGCGTTTAAACCAAGACATTTCCTTCAATTTAAAGTGTATTAATATTGTTTAGATCCTCGAATGACTGAGTGAGACGATGGATAAAAGTCAATTCACCTTCCCGCATCCACTTTCTCGGATCGTAGTATTTCTTATTGGGTAATTCTTCTCCTTCAGGGTTCCCAATTTGAGTACGAAGATAATCCATTTTTTCATCCACATAGTCACGAACTCCTTCCGTAAATGCAAATTGCAAATCGGTGTCGATGTTCATTTTTACCACTCCATAACCAATTGCTTCTCGAATTTCTTCGACAGAGGACCCTGATCCACCGTGAAAAACAAAATCAATTGGATTTGGTTCCGTATTCCATTTTTCTTGAATATAGGATTGGGAGTTCTTCAATATGACCGGAGTCAACTGAACATTTCCAGGTTTGTATACACCATGTACGTTTCCAAAAGCCGCAGCAATCGTAAATCGCGGACTAATTTTCATGAGTTCCTCGTACGCATAAGCAACTTCTTCTGGCTGAGTATATAATTTAGCATTATCCACATCTGTATTATCAACGCCATCTTCTTCCCCTCCGGTTATTCCTAATTCAATTTCAAGTGTCATGCCCATTTTGGACATACGTTCGAGGTATTTTTTGCAGATTTCGATGTTTTCAATAAGTGGTTGCTCACTTAAATCAATCATGTGAGAACTGTAAAGTGGCTTTCCTGTTTCCTTGAAGAACTGTTCACCGGCATCTAATAAACCATCAATCCAAGGTAGTAATTTCTTTGCACAATGGTCCGTGTGCAAAATGACCGTTGCACCGTAAGCCTCTGCAAGTTGATGCACGTGTTTTGCACCAGCAACGCCACCTAGGATGGCTGCTTTTTCATTTTCATTGGACAATCCTTTTCCCGCAAAATACATGGATCCACCATTTGAAAACTGAATTATGGCAGGAGCATTTAATTTTGCCGCTGCCTCCATTACTGCGTTGACTGTACTCGAGCTTGTCACATTAATAGCTGGAAGGGCAAATCCTTTGGCTTTAGCCAACTGGAAGATGGCTTGAACCTCATCCCCTGTCGCAACGCCTGATTTAATTACTTTACTCATTGTTTTGTTGATTGATCTGGCAAAAGTACTAAAATTCAATTTACAGATGTCGGAACCAGGGATAAATGCATTGAGCTCAAAGCGGAAATAGCTGATCCATCTTGAAGCACCTAATACTATAAAAACAGCTTTTTTTTCACCAAAACAAT
>JBEEIV010000008.1:0-7729 GCA_041169645.1 Bacteroidota bacterium | reverse complement strand
CCTAAATCATTCAACATATCCTCGAGAACATGCATATTTCGAAATGGAGTATCCATGAAAATATGTGTTTTGCCATGACGTTTGGTGTCCATTTCAAAATCTTTCAATTTTTTTATGCGGTCTTTTCGTTCCCTTGGCAAGTATCCATGAAAAGTGAATTCCTGTCCAGAAAATCCGCTGGCCATAAGAGCCAACAAAATAGAAGATGGCCCAACCAATGGAACAATTTTGATGTGTTGTGTATGCGCAAGTGCAACCAATTCTGCACCTGGATCAGCAACACCGGGACATCCTGCTTCAGAAATGATACCAATATTTTCACCTTTAATGAGAATCATCAAAATCTTCATTAATTCAGATTCTTTGGTGTTTTTATTTATGATAAAAAATTGGGAGTCATCGATGGGAAAACTTCGGTCCATTTTACGCAGTAAACGACGCGCTGATTTTATTTCTTCAACAGCGAAATACCGTAATTCGGTTGCAATTTTCTGTACCTCAGCGGGTAGAATGTCGTTAACTGATTCCCCACCTAAAGTGTTGGGTATTAAATAAATATTACCTAATTGTGCCATTTTTTATTTTGCTAATCACCACTTCGGTGGCATGATCTAATAAATTATATACTTCTTGAAAATCTTCTTTTGTACCATAATATGGATCGGGTACGGCCCTGTTCTCACCAGGAAAAGTTTCGTTCAGAATGAGTTCCACTTTTAATTCGTCATTTGAATTTCGTGCTAGTTTCAAAATGTTGCGGTAATTTTCTTGATCCATCGCATAAATTTTGTCGAATGCGCTAAAATCTTCCTGAGTGAATTGCCTTGCCCGTAAATCTTCTATGTTTGTTTGATTTTCTTTAGCTGTTTGACACATTCTGCTATCTGGTTTTTTTCCAATGTGATAGTTCGCTGTACCTGCAGAATCAACATAAACGGCTAGGTTGTGTTCCTTAACTTTGCGACGCAACAGTCCATCAGCCATAGGTGACCGGCAGATATTACCTAGACATACCATAAGTATGCGTGTCATGAAGTGAATTTAGTCAAGTAAAACTGCTTATTGAATCGTAAGTTTTTTCTCCAATTCCTCTAAATAGTGTCTGAATTGTTTATCCGTTTCTGATAGATTGACAACTGTTCTACATGCATGAAGAACAGTAGCATGATCCTTACCTCCGCAATGCGCACCAATATTTGCAAGAGATGACTTTGTCATTTTTTTGGAGAAATACATGGATATTTGTCTCGCTTGAACAACCTCTCTTTTACGTGTTTTTGATTTGAGCATTTCAATTGGCAAATCGAAATAATCGCACACCACTTTTTGAATGTATTCAATCGAAACTTCCCTTGCGGTACTTCGGACGAATTTATCCACCATTTGCTTAGCTAATTCTAAGGTGATGGCTTTTTTGTTTAACGAAGCTTGAGCCAAAAGGGTATTCAATGCTCCTTCAATTTCTCGAACGTTGGTATTAATTGAATACGCTAAGTACTCAACAACTTCACGTGGCAATTCAATGCCACTTCCGTACATTTTTTTCTCAAGAATGGCAATTCGTGTTTCAAGATCAGGCGTACCCAAGTCAGCAGAAAGACCCCATTTAAATCGAGACAATAGGCGTTGTTCCATTCCTTGCATTTCAACAGGAGCTTTGTCTGAAGTTAGGACAATTTGTTTACCGTTTTGATGCAGGTGGTTAAATATGGAAAAGAACACGTCTTGTGTACGTTCTTTACCAGCGAAGAATTGTACATCATCAATGATCAATACATCAATCATTTGATAGAAATGAACAAAATCATTCGTAGTTTGATTTTTGATGGCATCAATAAATTGATGCGCAAATTTTTCTGACTGAACATATAGAACCGTTTTATTCGGATAGTTTTCCTTAATGGCGATACCTATAGCATGCGCTAAGTGGGTTTTACCCAAACCAACTCCTCCGTATAATAACAATGGATTAAATGCTGTACCTCCTGGTTTATTCGATACTGCATAACCAGAAGCTCGTGCCAATCGGTTACATTCCCCTTCAACGAAATTATCAAAAGTAAAGTTTGGAATCAAATTCGATTCAATGTTTACTTTTTTCAATCCAGGAATGATAAATGGATTACGAATTTGTTTTTCGTTTACATTAATGGGTAAATTAACAGGTGCGTTTTTTAAATTACTTGAATTGTTTGCCGGTATTTTAACCGTGTAAGGATTTGACGTTCGTGAGTTGTTTTCCATCACGATGCTATATTCTAAACTCCCTTCTGTTCCTAATTCTTTTTTTACCACTTTGCGAAGCAAAACAATGTAGTGTTGCTCCAGCCATTCGTAAAAGAAGTGCGATGGGACTTGTATCGTTAAAATACTATTCTCCAATTTAACGGGAATAATAGGTTCGAACCAAGTTTTAAATGCCTGTAGTGAAATATTATCTTTAATAACTTTCAAACATGCATCCCATGCCGCTTCGTGACTTGTACTCATAGTTTTTAACATAATCTTATTTACACCTGCTTTCAATTTTGACGTGATTATCAAAATCGTTTCTTGAAATAAAGAGATGACAAATATTTACATAAAAAAGTTAAAAAAAAAATCAAATACCCCTTGATTAATTAATTTTTTTTACATGTATGAAGATATTTCCGGAGAATTGAAAATTACCTTGAAGTCCTAACAAATTTACGATTCTTATTTGCTTTTTGAAATAGATTCGAATGATTTTTTAATTTCGTATTCTATGAAGGAAAATAGCGTCATTCGGGGGTTTTCAACAAAATTGCGTGTTCGTTACAGCGAAACGGATAAAATGGGATTTTGTTATTATGGAAATTACGCCCAATATTTTGAAGTTGCGCGGGTGGAAGCACTCCGAGAACTTGGAATTGTTTATAAAAATTTGGAGGAAAATGGAATATTATTACCAGTTTCTGAATTTAACATTTCTTACAAGCAGGCGGCAAAATACGACGACATACTGGAAATAAAAACAAAAATTACGAAATTGGAAGGAACGAGAATTACATTTCAGTATGACGTTTTTAATGAAGCACACATAAAATTGAACGAAGCCGAAACGACCCTCGTATTCGTTGATTCAGCTACGATGAAACCGATACCCGTTCCAACTTTTATCCTTAACCTTGTCAATCATGGTTGATTCAACTGGTTTTTTTTCCTTCGAGACATGGAGTGATATGGATGTCCAAAGTCTTTTTTTTCATCGCGATGGAGAAACACGCGTTGGAGATGTTTTAGTGAATTCCGATCTCTCATCCGCAAAATATGTCATCATTGGAGTGGAAGAATGCTGTGGCCCATTAGCCAATCTGGGTCGAGCTGGAGCTGAACGTGCATTTTCATCTTTTCTCAAGGCTTTTTTAAACACACAAACCCATGATCAATACCCGTCAAACAACATCCATGTACTTGGGAAAATAGGCGAGAATAAGAAGGAGGAAACGGTTTCTTTCCCACATCAAGTCGAGGCCTTAGATGCTTTTTTAGAACATATTTTGTTCAAGCATGTTACGCCAAATCAAGTACCGATAATTATCGGTGGTGGACACAATAACGCCTTGCCAGTTATGCGCTGGGCTGCAAGAAATAAGAAGTTAGCAGTGCTAAATTTAGATGCGCATGCTGATTTAAGGTCAACAGAAGATAGACACAGTGGAAATTCATTTTCTACAGCCCTACAGGAAGGCACGCTTTTTCATTATTCTGTGTTGGGTTTGCATGAAGCTTACAACAATGCGTTTATCCGAAATGCATTAAAAAACGATGCGATTTTTCATAGTTTTTACGAAGATTATTTATTTGAAAAGCGCATGTTGTTGGATGATCTTTCCAATATTCTTCGTCATTTTCATTCAAATACACACGTTGGATTGGAGATTGATATGGACGCGATCGCCAACATGCCAAGTAGCGCACTTTCTCCTAGTGGGTGGAGTCTTGACCAAGTGAGGCAATTTGTTCGGCATTTCCGAAAATCGCAAAAAGAAATTGCTTACCTCAATCTAACGGAAGCGGCACCAACAACGGATCAAGAGATGTTACTTGTCGGAAAGTCCCTGAGTTACTTGGTTCGGGATTTTACTAGAATTTAAACCCTTCATTCTTTTTTGCCTTTTCGACTTGTTCAAGACTTACCACGGCATCGGTTGAACATCCCTCCGGACTCATGGCCCTACTTAGCGTATAATTGAATCGGATGCAGCACCCGTCTTTTTTAAATTTTCTATCAAGATTTATCGGGTAAATGGTCCGAAATTCAATCAAACTTGATTTACTGTAAGCGCCTTCAATGGTGATATATGCCGGACAAGCATCATTCGCCTCAATATGTACTTTTCCGAAATAAGCGCCTTTTACCTCAAATTCCTTTGCAGACATTTTGCATGGATTTGTCGAACAAGACAAACCAATGAATGCTGTTATAAAAAGTGCAAGGGTATTTTTCATTTAGTGTATTTGAACAAATATAAAAAAAGAGGCCCAAAAGAGCCTCTTTAAAATCAACCTGTAGCAAAGTTAATTCAGTAATTACTGAGTTCTAACGAGCCTTTTACTAATAAGTTTCATAAAAATTAACATTTATCCTTTGATAAAGATATGACGTGCCTCAATTCAACGTACATCTTCGGAATATATTTGCCACTATATGAAGGCCCCAACTTCCATTCAAGCGCTTGTTCAACTCATCGACGATCCAGATGAGTCCGTTTTTGAGCATGTTCGCGACCAACTTTTGAAAATTGGTTCGGAAGCAATCCCGTATTTGGAGAATTCCTGGGAGACGGACTATTATGGCTTACTTTTTCAAAACCGAATTGAGCAAATTATACACGATATTCAGTTTGATGAAGTCAAAGCAAATTTGCAATCATGGACCAAATCTGCCGATAAAGATTTATTAAAAGGTGCGATTATCATTGCTAAATATCAGTTTCCAGGATTAGATGAAAATAAAATACATGAATCAATTCAAGCAATACGCAAGGATATTTGGCTAGAATTAAACGACCATCAAACAGCATTTGAGCAAGTGAAAATATTCAACCGTATTTTCTTCGGCATTCATCATTTTCATGGTGACAATAAGAACTTTCACTCACCCGTTAATTCTTACATTCATGCCGTGCTTGAATCAAAAAAAGGAAATCCGTTGAGCTTATGTTTGATATATAGCATCATCGCTCAGTCCTTAGACCTTCCGATTTATGGTGTGAATCTTCCCAATCATTTTGTTTTAGCATACATGGATGCAAAACACTCAAGTTTCGCAATTAACCAACAAAATGAATTTGGCGTTTTATTCTACATCAATGCTTTTTCCAAAGGGAGTATTTTTGACACAAACGAAATCAAGGATTTTTTAAACGGATTAAACTTACATCACCACAGAGAGTATTTTGAACCTTGTTCGAATACGGCCATTATAAAACGGATGTTAACAAACCTGATTTCTTCCTTTCAACAAGTCGGAAATGCTGAAAAAGTGAACGAGTTGAAAACATTGCGCGAATTAGTATCCTAAGCCCATCAAACTTTTCGTGATTCTTGTTATTTTTGGATAAAAGAATTTATGCCTTATACTTATTCGGTGGAAGAACGTTTTTTGCGTTATGTTCAAATTGACACCACAGCCGATCCCAATGCAAGCTGTTTTCCATCTACTGAAAAACAAAAAGATCTAGCCAAAGTACTGGTGGATGAGCTTCTACAATTAGGTATTGAGGATGCGGAAATGGATCAATGGGGATATGTTTTCGCTACCATTCCATCCAATTCTGATCGAGCTGATTTGCCCACCATTTGTTTTTGCTCGCACATGGATACCGCACCAGATTGTAGTGGAACGAATGTTAAGCCAATTGTTCACCGCAATTATACAGGCGCTCCCATCATTCTGCCCGATGACCCCACTCAAGTAATCACTACGGAGAAACACACCTATTTATCCACGAAAATCGGTGACGACATCATCACCGCAAGCGGTTTGACACTTTTAGGAGCCGATGATAAAGCGGGTGTTGCGATCATTATGGATTTCGCTCAATACATTCAACAAAATCCACAGATAAAGCACGGACCAATCCGCATCTTATTTACGCCAGACGAAGAAGTTGGAAGAGGAGTTGAGCAATTGGACATGAAACGTTTGAATGCAGATTTTGGATACACATTAGATGGCGGACCACTCGGAGACATCGAAGATGAAACCTTTTCGGCGGATGCAGTAAAAATGACTTTCCATGGTGTGAGTGCACATCCCGGATACGCGAAAAATAAAATGGTGCATTCGATGAAATTGGCAGCTCAATTAATCGATGACTTACCCAAAGATGCATGGTCCCCGGAGACCACATCAGGTAGACAAGGATTTGTACATCCTGTTTCAATTGAAGGAGGACTGGAATCAACCACGGTACAATTCATCATCCGTGATCACGATACACTAAAATTAGCTGAATACGAAGAACGTCTCAAGGAAATGGCGGAAAAAGTTGTCGCTGAACACCCGGGATCAAAACTTGATTTTTCTGTTGTGGAACAATACAGGAACATGAAGGAAATATTGAAAGACTTACCTTTTGTGAGCGATTATGTCGAGCAAGCAATGAAGGAAGTAGGCGTAACACCGAATCGCGCGATCATTCGTGGTGGAACCGATGGTTCGCGACTTTCATTCATGGGTCTTCCTTGTCCAAATATTTTCACAGGTGAAATGGCGATTCATTCACGCCATGAATATGTGAGTATTCAAGACATGCAGAAAGCGGTTGATACCTTAGTTGCATTAATTCAAATCTGGGAAAAACATCCGCAATGGACCATAAATTAGTCTTAAAGGACATTCGAAATAAGAAGTTTGAGAAAATGTACTTCCTTCATGGCGAGGAGGCATACTTTATTGATGCGATTTGCGATGCACTTATTGAGCACGCATTGGAGGACCATGAACGCGACTTTAATCAAACCATTCTCTATGGGAAAGATGCGGAAGTTTTATCTTTGATAAGCGAATTAAAGGCTTATCCGATGATGTCTGAAAGACGTTTGGTGGTGCTGAAAGAAGCTCAATCTTTTAAAAACTTGGATGACCTAGAAGCGTACGCTGACCAACCATCCGAGAGCACGATATTTGTGGTTTGTCATAAATACAAAACATTTGATGCGCGTAAAAAAGTGCTTAAATCTTTCGCGAAGAATGGCCTGGTTTTCAAATCGGATAAAGTGCGAGAATACCACCTCGCAGATTGGATTTCCAATCATGTTAAGACAATTGGATATAGCATCAATTCCAAGGCCAGTATGCTGTTGGCTGAATTTTTAGGCACAGATTTAGGACGTATCGTAAAAGAGCTCGAAAAATTAGCCATTTTACTTCCTCCTGGAACGACAATCGATGAAACGCATATTGAGTTGAATATCGGCATTTCGAAGGATTACAACGTATTTGAATTTGTGAATGCTATTTCAGCTAGGAATACAGAGAAAGCATTTAAAATCATCCAGTATTTTGAATATAATCCGAAGGCCGCTGATATCACAGTGATCATTAGTAACTTGTTTAAGTTCTTTTCTCAGATCATGCGCATTCACTTTTTACCCAATAAATCTCATGAGGCAATTGCCCAAGCAGTGGGTGTTCCACCGTTTGTTGCTGGTGAATTATTGAAAGCTAAGAACCAATACGACCCACGAAAAATCGCGG
>JBEEIV010000007.1:0-3144 GCA_041169645.1 Bacteroidota bacterium | reverse complement strand
CTGTGTAGCGGTTCATCTTGGAGTGATACGCCTCAACTTGCTGGTACATTGGGGCTTTATCCCACCACTTCAAACTTTGTCGCGCAGGATCACCGTAGATTCCATTTTGAACTTTGATTTTGGTTTCCGGTGTTGATTTTGGTTCCTTTTCTGCCAACGCAATGACACCATTCAATGCACCGCTGCCGTATAACACAGAAGATGCACCTTTCATTACCTCAATTTGCGCAGCTTGTTCCATTGGAATGGCATTCCACTGCGTATCTCCAGCGTAACCTGATAGTAAAGGCATTCCGTTCCACAAAAGTAACACACGGCTACCTGTCCCATAGGCAAATCCCGATCCACCTCGAATGCTCACTTGTCCATCCATGGTGAAAACACCAGGCGTTTGGTCCACTGCTTGCTCAAGGTCCGTGATTCCTTTGTTGTCAATTAATTGAGGTTTTAAAATTTCCATGGAAACAGGAATTTCCTCGATGGCTTGTTTGCGTTTTCCTGCGCTGACCACGACTGTGGACTCATCTTTTGTCCTAGGTTTTAACTCAACACGAATGTTACCAGGCTGATTCACAAGTATGGTATCATTTTCAAATTGAATCATCGTGAAAATCAATTGAATCGGATACTTCAACGGTGAAAAGGTAAATTTTCCCTCGAAATCTGAAAGGGTTTTTTGTCCGTCTGAAGCCATAATTTTCACATTCTGTAAGGCTTGTTTATCTTCAAAGCCTAAAACAGTTCCTGTTACTTGTGTCCTCGCAAATTGAGACATAAAAAGTAGTAACGTGCTTAGAAAAATTTTATTCATGGTGCGCAGTAGTTGGACGTGAAAATAACGAATTCAATACGTATTTCGTGTATATCATTTGAAATTATAAATCATACTGTAATTGAAGGGTGAAATTTCTAGGGGCTTGCAAGTCTCCTGGTCTTGAGGCATATTCAGCATTTAAAAAGTTATTGGCAATAAAATTGAACTTTATTCCTTTTTTTATTTCATAACTCACCCGTGCATCAAAAACAAAAACACCTTTATTATAAACTTGGCGGTAATGCTCCATACCGATCAATAATTCGGTTCCCAATACACCTGACTCAAACACCCGATCAATGTTCTTCATGAAACTATTATATCGCATGGAGCCACCAATGCTCCAATGTTTGTAAGTAGCTTCGACATCCGCCTTTGCGAGGTGATTGAACCTGTATTTCAACATATTTGAATTTGTATCTGAAAAAGATGCCCGGTAAATGGGATCGTTGTTCAAACTAATAGGGTTCATGTAAGTATATCCCATCAAAGAAACAAGCTCCACATTTCCTATCTTACCTGAACTGTTAAATGAGAATTCGACACCCGAAATGCGCGCTTTTTCTGCATTTTGTGCTTGAAGTCCGACCCAATTATACAAGTAATTTATAGCATTAGGATTACTGGTTTGTAGCACGGCCATTGTATCTGGTTTGTATAAACCGAAAGCAAACTCGGTCATGTTACTGTATTCATTCACAAAGCCAGCCAAGTCCACAGAACCCATCCATTTCCCTATTTTAAGCATTTGTTTCCATCCGATTTCACTGTTCCATCCTGTTTCTGCTCTTAAGTCAGGATTTCTAAAAATTCGCACCCCACCTACCGAAGCAGACACATAACGTTCTGCCACAGAAGGAAACCGAATACCCTGTCCAAACGAAGCACGAAAATGAGTGGCTTTATTCATGGCATAATGAGTTCCAAATCTAAAAATGGGATAAACAGGTGAGGTAAACTGATCCGAAACTACCCACCTTGAATCGGGTTTATTTTTATCTAATTGACAAAATTCTAATCTTAAGCCAGCGGTGAGGTCGAATTTGTTCATTTTCGTTTCGAACTGATGGTATAGCGCTAAATTCTGACTTACGTGATTATCAAACACATAACTGGTAATCTTATTGGTCATATTTGTCAAACCCGTAATCAAGTTCGAATTATTTATTTTCTTTTGAATGCTATAATCTGCATAGTACATTTCAGCAAGTGATGCATCGTATACTTTATCCGAATTACCAGTAGTGACCAAATAGTATCTGGTGCGCAAGAAATGTTTGTTGTCTTTTTTGTCAATGAATTTGAGGTAAGGATCGACATTAAATCGAACGGCTCTTTGTCGGCTAAGGGTATTATCGAGGGCTTGATATCCCATGGAATCATTTTTCCATAAGATGAAAATTCCTTTGTCCTGCCATTGAAACTGGTAACTTACGCCCAACTTCATTTTGGTGTATTTTGCGGGAAAGTAATAGAAAGAACCATTTATACGTGTACGTTTTTCATCATTACCATCTCTGTATCCTTCATCCAATAATCCATTCACCCCGACAGTCATTCCCGTTCTGCCTTTAGATTTTCCGTAATACACATCGATTAAATGTGTGGTTGGATTTCGGTCCCACCATTTCATCGATGACCGTTTTGGGTTACCATAAACACCTGATTGGCATTTCACGGTTAATTGTCCTTCTGGTTTAGCTTCTTTTTCCGTCAATGCAATAATTCCATTCAACGCACCGCTGCCATAGAGTACAGATGATGCCCCTTTTAATATTTCAATTTGAGAGGCCTGTTCCATGGGTACAGCGTTCCATTTCACATCACCAACATCTGGCGTTAGCATAGGAATGCCGTTCCAGAGTAACATTACACGACTTCCTGCACCATAGGCATATCCTCCACCGCCACGAATACTCACTTGTCCATCCATGGTGAAAACTCCTGGACTTTGGTTAACCGCTTGTTCTAAGTTGGTAAATCCTTTGTTTGCAATTAAACTTGGTTTCAAGATTTCCATGGAAATGGGAATGTCTTCTATGTTTTGATTTCGTTTTCCGGAAGAAACAACGACTGTTTTGACATCTTGAGTAATTAAGGACAAGGACATATTCACATATTCCCTTTGTTGGACTCGAATGGAATCATACTCATATCCTTTTTTCTGAAAATACAGTGTGACCGGCAATTTTGCAACAGGAATAGTGAACGTTCCATATGCATTTGTTTCTGCTTTTTCATTTTCAGACGATTTCACTGAAACTTGAGGAATAACGGTCTGTGATTCTTTGTCAAAAACTACACCTGTTAATTGAGCAAATAAGTTTAGG
>JBEEIV010000006.1:0-4627 GCA_041169645.1 Bacteroidota bacterium | reverse complement strand
ATCATTAAACTGTCTTATAATACCAAAGGAACATTTTTAAACAAACAAGAAGTTAAAGATGTGTATACGAATAAATTATATGCACAACTTTGCTCAGTTAAATACATGCTTGACCAAATTGATGCAACAAATGGATTCAGTGCAGACCTGAAATTTCTTATTGCCAAATACCCAATGGGACAGACGAAAGAAATGGGGTTTGTACCTGATTGGGATAAACACCCGTTATGGAAATAGCATCAAGGTTTCTTTTTATGACACCAGCAGGATTTCGCTAAAGCTTATTCCCATGGATTTGTTCTTAGCAAGCATAAACCGAAAATTGCTGCGCATTTTTCGGTTTTTTTTGTTTTTAAACGCTAATCAAAATAAATTTTGAACGCGGTAAAAACAAAAAACCCGGCACTACGTGCTGGGTTTTTGCTTGTGACCCCGGAGGGATTCTAACCCACAACCGCTGGAGCCGAAATCCAGTGCGCTATACAGTTGCGCCACGGAGCCAAATGTACGATGCAAAGATAAGCCTTGAATTTGTTAAAACAAGGAAAAATAACATCAATCGCTCATTTTTCCAATGGCACAGCTTACAAAGGACTTTGTTTTGGATATAAAATGATTGTTTCCCAATTCTGGATATCCCAAGCCAACTAATTTTGTGACAACTTGTTCGCGTTGTGCATGTCCTTTGACTTCAATCATACCACTGTCTAAATCCACATGTACCTCCTGTACTCCTTCTATGGCTAACAAAGCTTTGTTCACACTTGAAACACATCCACCACATTTTAAATTCTCTACTTGTATTAACATGTTCTTTTTTAGTAGAAATTTCCAAACAATTATCGAACAATAGTGCAACGTTTGTTACATGTTTATTTTACTCCAAAGTCATTTTCAATAACATCATATCGCGCCAACTTCAATTGTGGCTGAAGCACTTTGTAAATTTCTTCGTGGAATTTCGAGAATGTATACGTGACTCCATTTGAAGGACTCTTTTTTCTTGCTAACATGTATTGATCGTAATCCTTTTCATACTGCTGTGTCAATGCGATGAACTTAGATTGAACGGTCTGGTAAACCTCCCTAAAGTCAGCATCTTGCTTTAATTGATCGTACAACTCAGGATGATTGCTTTTCGCAAAAAGCAAATATTCTTTGATGAAAAAATCGAATTCGTAAAATGCTCCTTGATTGGCACTGATTTCACTTGACCACTTTACAAAACCATAGTTTGGATCAAAATACTCCAAAAAAAGTGGTTTCAAATCAAAAACGACTTTCGTTCCGCTATAATATGCCAAAAACTCATCCATTAATCCATAAATCCCACTGGATTGTGTGGACGTTAACGTAGGCTCTCCTTGTACGTAAGTTTTGAAACGAAAGGTTCTCAAATGAGTTGGAATCGTAGCGACTAGGTCTTTCGATGGGAATAATGGCGCCTCCACGTGCTTCAAGATTTTGCAACGATTGACATCAATCATATACCCCTCATCTTTGAAACTATAACTGGTTCCATTCTCTTTTTTGACCACGGGAAGAAATCCATTGTAGGCATGCATGGTTTCATGTACAGATGTGGACAGGCTCTCTAAAATACTTTTTTCCGACGTGAAATCAATGAGATCAAAGGGTTTCATGGTACTACTAATGGAAGTTGAACCGTTACTCACACTTCCTGACGGATATTTTGCGTATTCGGAAAGGAGGGCATACGAAAAAGGAGAAAGCTCTTGAGTTCTTTGTAGGACCCAGTACTTGTTAAATGTTGGTGGTGTAGCGGAAGAAATTCCAAGACATAGGACGATCAAAACAAGTGTTTTCATAACGTTGGATTTGATGGGTTAGGTAGTCTTTTGTCATACCGTTCTAACCACAAACCTTCGTTTGGTTACACTTTAGTTAAGAGCGCACCTTCTTTTAGTGAATAAGGAGAAATCCAAATGTGTTGGATACCTAATTGCCTGATCACCCATCGTGTTTTAAGCGCTGCGATAGGAGCCATGCGCTTGCGAATGGAGATGATGTGTGGATTTTCATCGCGCTCTGCTTGACTTGAAGAAATGATGGCATCTAGCATGGATAAAAAATGTGGGAGAGAAACTCCCACTGCCCTACCCGCTGACTGAAAAGGACTTTCATGCATCAGTTCAAAAAAGGTTTCGAAACTTCCAGAAGCACCAATGAGTACTTTGGTCTGAAACGCGCGTAGGTAATTTCCACATGCTTGTTCCAAGTATGATTCTAATTCAAAGATATCTGATTCCGTCATGGGATCAGCAAACCTAAACTGCTGATAAATGCGCGACACACCGATGTTAAAGGATTCCATTTCCAACACTCCTTGTTCATCGGCTAAAATAAATTCGGTGCTTCCTCCACCTATATCCATTATTAAGCCGGGGGAATCAAAATTCATGGTCTGATGAACGCCTTGATAAATCAATTGCGCTTCTGTTAATCCAGAAATGACTTCAATATGGATGCCAACTTCACGCAACACGCGTTCGATGAGCTCGTCACGGTTGTGTGCATCGCGTATAGCCGATGTACCGATGGCACGAATCGAGGTAACCCTGTGTTCAGAACACTTTGCCTTAAAACGAGATAAACATGCTACAGCACGATCCATCGCATCGGATGCAAGGCGCTTCTCATGGATTCCTCCCATCCCCAAAGCGACACCTTCTTTTTCACTGTGGATGATCTGAATAGTTCCTGTGGAATCGATGTCTGCAATCATCAAATTAAAGGTGTTTGTTCCTAAATCGATCAATGCTTTCATGCGAAGAGTTATTAGGATTTAAACATGCGCCAGAACTGCTTGAAACGCATGCGATGTCCAAATTGCAAAATGCCGTTTTTATATAATTTACCGGCCACCTGCAACATGAAAAATGCGGAAAGTACAATGATCAACCATTGTACCCAAATTAAGTAGTAATATTCAATTGGAATCCCTTGTGCGAGTTTAATCATCACCACCATTGGAGCGGTGAATGGTAGGTAACTCATCCATCCAGCAAAAGAAGAATCGGGATAATGGATGTACATGTATCCGGATAAAACCGAGAATCCGAGCAACAACAAAATCGGAAGCACGAATTGTTGTCCATCGCTCTCCGTTCCTGTCATGGCTCCAATCATACTGAAAAAGGCTCCATAAAAATAATAGGCAGCGATAAAGAAGACCACGAAATGTATGCTCATCCAAACATAATCAATTCGTGCATAAACCAGTTCTAAAATGGGGTTATTACTGATGCCTTCCTGAGCGAGCACTACTTGATTCTGAACATCTGCCGCCATTTGAATTCCTTTCCAATTTGCCGGATTCATCATGTCTGGAAAGATGGTTTGACGCAATACCCATAATCCAAATCCGATCAATACAGTCCAAATGAACAATTGAAATAAAGCCGCCAACGCAATTCCGGTCATTTTACCCATCATCAACTGTCGAGGCTTCACTGCAGACAATAACACTTCCACAATGCGGTTGCTTTTCTCTTTGGCCGTGCTGCGCAGAATCGTCATTCCAAAAATTCCAATGAAAAGAAATATGAGTCCACCAAAAACAAATCCCACCCAACTTTCTAAGTCACTCGATTCATTTTTAGGGTCATAGACATTTCTAAAATCCATGATTAAGGGTTGCTTAATGCGGCGAAAATGATCTATGGATAAATTCGTGAAGGACTCTACAACGAGCTCCTCGATGCGACGTTCCATTTGAAATTTCAATTGCATTTTCACATCCACTGATGGAGTTGAACGGTAGAAAACAAAGGCTTTTTTATTGATTAATATCTTTTCGTTGATTTCGACCATCGCATCAAACTTTTGATACTTCGAGCCATCTCGGAACTCGTCAATCTCCACGTAATCATCGATAAAAAAATAATGAACCTCATGTTCCGCCTGTGCCATGACGCGGTGATCCATTAATTCAGCTGGATCGACAATCAACACGTTGATGCTGCTCTTTCCTTCATCACCGGCCTTAAATAAAAAAGCGAGCATGGTCAAACAAACAATGGGACCAAGTACTAACATCCAAAGAAACGTACGATTCCATACACGCTCTTTCCATTCGCGCATAGTCAACAACCAAAAATTACGCATGTGTTTCCTCCTTTCCTGTAATGATGTCAACAAACACTTCTTGCATCGACGGTAATTTTTTCTCGATGAGTTCAATTTCCACTTTCCCCACTAATGCACGTATGAGCTCATTCATCGTACTTTCTCCGCGCATTTTCAATTTCGCCAAGAAACGATTCTCACCAATTTCTTCGTGACCAAGCAATTCAAAATCGGTCCACAGCGCATTTGCGAATCCAATAATATTTCCTTTAAAACGGACCAAATATTCTCCTTGATTGTGTTGTTCTCGGAGGTTCCAAATGGTATCCTCTGCTACCTTTTTTGACTCGTGAATGAGGCTAGCACGGTCGCAGATTTCATCGACACTGCGCATATTATGGGTTGAAAGAATGATGGTTTTTCCATTTTCTTTCAACTCCTTCATTTCAGATAGGATCAACTCGACATTTACTGGATCAAATCCACTGAGCGGTTCGTCCAAAACCAATAAGAGCGGATCGTGAACCAAGGCTGCGAT
>JBEEIV010000005.1:0-3098 GCA_041169645.1 Bacteroidota bacterium | reverse complement strand
TCATGAATTAGTTTATTATATTTTTCGAGTCAAAAAAAAAGGAAACCTTTCGATTTCCTTATTCTAATTCTTTAATAGCTTAACGGTATAATGTTGCTTTCACCGCTTTGATGAGGCGATCCACATTTGGAAGCGCTTCATCGATTAGGGTAGGTGAGAAGGCAAAAGGTGTATCTGTTTGTGTAACACGTTGAACAGGCGCATCTAAATAATCGAAAGCATAGCGTTGCAGGTGATAAGCAATCTCCGAAGAAATGGATGCTAATGGCCAAGATTCTTCCAGTACCACACAGCGATTCGTTTTCTTAATGGATTCAACAATGGTTCCGTAATCTAAAGGACGTATCGTTCTCAAGTCGATGATTTCTACGTGAATGTTGTCTTTCGCTAACACTTCTGCTGCCTCTTCGGCAACTTTTATGATTTTACCGAAAGAAACGATTGTCACATCTGATCCCTTGCATACAACATTTGCAACTCCAATTGGAATAATATATTCTCCCTCAGGAACTTCTCCTTTGTCTCCGTACATTTTTTCAGACTCCAAGAATACTACTGGATCGTTATCGCGAATGGCGGCTTTCAAAAGTCCTTTTGCATCTGCTGGATTGGATGGTGTGATCACTTTTAAGCCTGGTACATGTGCATAAAATGCCTCGAAACTTTGGGAGTGCGTTGCGGCTAATTGTCCTGCAGTACCATTTCCTCCTCGGAAAACAATCGGGCAAGAATATTGTCCACCAGACATTTGTAACATCTTCGCGGCAGAATTAATGATTTGATCTGCTGCAAGAATGGCAAAGTTCCATGTCATGAATTCCACAATCGGACGTAATCCATTCATGGAAGCCCCAACAGCGATTCCGGCGAATCCGAGCTCGGCAATGGGTGTGTCAATGACTCTTTTTGGTCCAAATTCGTCCAACATTCCTTGCGAAACCTTGTAAGCACCATTGTATTCTGCTACTTCTTCTCCAAGCAAAAATACGCGCTCATCACGACGCATTTCTTCTGACATGGCTTCCCTTAAGGCTTCTCTAAATTGTAATGTTTTCATAGTTCCAAAAATTTCGAATTGCAAAAGTATAAAAACCAGCTAATTCTGACATTATTTTAAGCGACTTTTAATGACGCAATTTTAGATTTTGAGAATTTTTCTTCCGCATAGCTCAACGTAACATCTAAGGTCTTTTCTCCAGAGGAAGGTAAGTCGAACATTGCATCGGTAAGGATGGCTTCACAAATGGACCTCAATCCACGTGCGCCGAGCTGAAACTCATTTGCTTTTTTTACCATAAAATCCAATACTTCATTGTTGATGCTCAACTTCACACCGTCTATTTCAAATAAACGCTTGTACTGTTTGATTAATGCATTTTTTGGTTCAGTCAAGATGCGTTTTAAATCAGCGTCAGACAGAGGTTCTAAATACGTTAATACAGGGAATCTTCCAATCAATTCTGGTATGAGTCCAAATGCACGTACATCGCTTGGGGAGATGTATTTTAACAAGGAATCCTTTTCAATGACTTCTTCGGAATCCGATGAAAAACCAATGGTTTGACGATTCACGCGATTGGCGATTAATTTCTCGATTCCATCAAATGCTCCTCCACAGATAAACAAAATGTTTTTCGTGTCTATTTGGATCATTTTTTGTTCCGGGTGTTTGCGACCACCTTGAGGCGGTACGTTCACCGTTGCACCTTCGAGTAATTTAAGTAAGGCTTGTTGCACTCCTTCACCTGAAACATCTCGTGTGATGGATGGATTGTCATTTTTACGAGCGATTTTGTCGATTTCATCGATGAAAACAATCCCCATTTGCGCACTTTCAACATTGTAATCAGCTGCTTGAAGCAAACGAGAAAGGATGCTTTCTACATCTTCACCGACATATCCAGCTTCGGTTAAAACAGTCGCATCAGCAATACAGAAAGGAACATTGAGCAGTTTTGCGATGGATTTGGCCAAAAGCGTCTTTCCAGTTCCAGTTCTTCCTACCAAAATCACATTGGATTTTTCAATATCAACGTCATCTTCAGAACTTGTATGACTGAGTCGTTTAAAGTGATTATAGACGGCAACTGATAGAAATTTTTTCGCTTCATTTTGACCAATAACGTATTGATCCAAGTGAGCTTTAATCTCATGTGGTTTCATAAGGTTGATTTTCACCAACTCCAATTGTTCTTCCTTCGCCTGACCGTTGAGTTCTTCTCGAACTATTTTACTGGCTTGTGAAGCGCAATTATCACAAATATGACCAGATATTCCGGCAATGAGAATTCCAACAGAAGATCGTTCCGAGCCACAAAATGAGCAAACAGCTTCTTTTTTAGCCATCTTTATTTTGGATTACGAAGCAACACTTCATCCACCATTCCGTATGCTTTAGCTTCTTCTGAAGTCATCCAATAATCACGGTCAGAATCAGCCCATACTTTTTCATAATCTTGTTTGGAATGACGTGCAATGATGTCGTACAATTCCTTTTTCAATTTTTGAATTTCTCTGGCAGTAATTTCGATATCGGATGCTTGTCCTTGCGCCCCACCTAATGGTTGATGAATCATGACGCGTGAATGTTTCAACGCACTTCTTTTTCCATCTGCACCAGCGCAAAGTAAAACCGCTCCCATGGACGCAGCCATTCCTGTACAAATCGTTGCTACATCTGGACGAATGTATTGCATCGTGTCATAGATTCCTAGTCCTGCATATACAGAACCACCTGGAGAATTGAGGTATATCTGGATGTCTTTCTTCGCATCAACAGATTCGAGGAATAATAATTGAGCATTGATGATGTTTGCTACTTGGTCATTGATTCCCGTTCCTAAGAAAATAATACGGTCCATCATTAAGCGCGAAAACACATCCATTTGTGTCATATTCAAAGGACGTTCTTCAATGATATATGGTGTTAAAGATGATTCAATGTAATGATCCACCACCATACTGTTCAGTCCAATATGTTTTGTCGCGTATTTGCGAAATTCGTTGCTATCCATTTTTGTACATTTTAGAGAACAAAGTTAAGGAAATTCGCGAAGTAGGAATGAAATGTTTGAGCAAAAAAAAATCCCGATTTCTCG
>JBEEIV010000004.1:0-2735 GCA_041169645.1 Bacteroidota bacterium | reverse complement strand
ACCTTCAAGAAATAACGATTGATGCTTTTTGTAGTAATTACAAGCTTTATGTGCATTCACATGATCTATTTCATCGTGACATAAGCTTCCCAATAGTGAACTTTTTCGGCCAACACAGGTCAAACAGGTAACATGTTTGTGTGATTTTTCGAGCATCTTATTGGATTTGTTCTATCAAAAGTACGAAAATTTAGTGATTTTTCGAAATATGATGAAGGTCATTTTTTCAACAAAGTTGAGCCCTTAATTTTGTACTATGGATGCCAAGGAGTTAATTCACAAATACAATGTTCCAGGACCACGGTACACCTCGTATCCAACTGTCCCATTTTGGAAAAAGAATGCTTTCAAGCCAAATGAATGGTTGTCCGAGTTTAAAAAAGCATTTATATTGTACCCAAATTCTTCCATCGGCCTTTACATTCACCTACCTTTTTGCGAATCACTCTGCACCTTTTGCGGCTGTCACAAACGGATTACTAAAAACCATTCCGTAGAATCACCTTATATCGATGCATTAATACAGGAATGGAAACTTTACCTTCAGCATTTACCAAAAGAACCTGTAATTTCAGAATTGCATTTCGGTGGAGGAACTCCAACCTTTTTCGATCCAACTGAGTTACTCCGTTTATTAAAAGGCATTTTTCAAGTGGAAACAATGGATCCGAAACAATGTGATTTAAGTTTTGAGGCACATCCGAATTCCACCAGTAAAGAGCATTTA
Organism: Bacteroidota bacterium; assembly: GCA_041169645.1. Classification (GTDB taxonomy): domain Bacteria; phylum Bacteroidota; class Bacteroidia; order Flavobacteriales_D; family Crocinitomicaceae; genus UBA952. The sequence continues at coordinate 2,008 of JBEEIV010000004.1, read as the reverse complement.
CAGGCATTATTTAACTTCGGATTCAGGCGTGTGAGCTTCGGTATTCAAGATTATGATCCAAAAGTTCAACAGGCGATACACCGCGTGCAATCGTTTGACGAAATAAAGGCAGTTCACGAACAATCCAAACACATCGGATATACTTCGATTAACCACGATTTGGTTTATGGCTTGCCTCATCAAAACTTATTGGGTTTTGAAAAAACAATTGACCATACCCTTTTATTAAAACCTGAACGAATTGCTTTGTATGGATATGCTCATGTACCATGGATAAAAGGAACAGGCCAAAGAGGATATGATGACAAAGACTTACCAAAAGAGCATGAGAAAAGAGCACTATACGAAATGGCATGTGAAAAACTGATTCAACATGGATACCAAGCAATTGGAATGGATCATTTCGCTTTACCTACAGACAACCTGTCCCGAGCATTTTCATCTAAAAAACTGCACCGTAATTTCATGGGATATACTACTCAAACCACAAAATTTTTAATTGGTTTGGGTATGTCTGCCATTTCAGATTGTTGGACAGGATTCGCTCAAAATGAAAAAACAGTAGAAGCCTACCAAGCACAAATAGCACGTGGTGAATTAGCCATCTTTAGAGGACATGTATTAACTGAATTAGAATTAGAAATCCGTTCTTACATACTTGATATCATGTGTCATTTCGAAACAAGTTTTCGAACGGATTCAAGATTTATTGACACACACGAATTTATTAAATCCAAATTAGCTCCACTAGTTGCGGACGGATTAGTTTCTATTCAAGATTCCACGGTCACTGTTACTGAAACCGGGTATCCTTTTGTTCGAAATATTTGCATGGCATTTGATTTGGATTTACACCATTACCACGGAAACAAACCCCTTTTTTCAGCAACAATTTAACATGGAAAACTGCTATCATTGTGGTGATGAATTGCCACATCCTCCGGTTTCATTTGATCAAAAAGCATTTTGTTGCCAGAGCTGCGCCAGTGTTTATTCCTTATTACAATCAAATTCACTGAAGGACTTTTACCAATTCGAAAAAAATCCAGGCATCAAACCAAAGCAGGTAAGAAAAGATAAATACCAATTTCTATCCATTCCTGAAATCCGTTCGCGTTACATTCAATACGAAGATGAAAAAATAACACGCGTTAAACTTTCTCTTCCCAGTATTCATTGTTCTTCTTGTATCTATCTATTAGAAAATTTATCCAAAATAAACGATGGAGTTCTCTCGTCACAGGTTCATTTCGCAAAAAAAGAAGCTACCATCGTGTATCAAACTGAAGCATTGAGTCTTTCCGAAGTAGCAGATTTATTGCAATTTATTGGTTATGAGCCAGATTTCGCACGAAAGAAGGAATCCAAAAGCGTAGCAAAATCATTTTTATTAAAAATAGGCTTAGCGGGCTTTGCGTTTGGAAGCATCATGCTATGGAGTGCCCCTGATTATTTTGGAATTACGATGGATAATCTCCAGTTTCGAAATTTCACTGCATACCTCTCCTTTGTGGTTTCCCTTCCTGTTTTCTTTTATTCAGCAAATGAATATTATGTTTCAGCATATCGCGCTTTTCGATCACGTAACATCAACTTAGATGTGCCGATCACGTTAGGTATTTTTGCCTTATATGCACAAAGTACATATCAGATTTTTGCGCAACAAGGTCCCGGATACATGGATAGTTTCGCTGGATTCATTTTCTTTTTATTGATTGGAAAATGGTTTCAAAATAGAACGTATCAATCCCTATCGTTTGACCGAGATTATTCCTCCTATTTTCCTGTTGCCATTCATCGACTTACATCAGAAGGTAAAAGCGAGATCATACCCATTGAGCACCTCAAAACAGGCGACCACATCGTCGTAAGAAACGAAGAAATTATTCCCTGCGATTGTTTCTTGGTATCGGAGAAAGCGGACATTGACTATAGCTTCGTGACAGGCGAATCAGCTCTTGTTTCAAAGAAAAAAGGTGAACTCATTTATGCCGGAGGAAAACTAATG
>JBEEIV010000003.1:0-31575 GCA_041169645.1 Bacteroidota bacterium | reverse complement strand
AACGCTTCTTTTGTCATAGCTTAATTTCTACTTAAATATACAAAATTCACTTCGATTTTTCAAGGGAATGAATGAAGCCCTTATCTTTATATCAAAATCATCATATGGCTAAAATTCTGATCAAAAACATCAAAGGACTAGTGCAAGCTGGGGAAGACATACCATCGGTGCGTAAAGGATTAGAAATGAAGCAACTCGACTTGATTGAAAATGCCTATTTGGCGCTTGAAGATAGCGAGGTCATTGGCTATGGATCGATGATGGACTGGGAAGGAATCCTAGATTGGCGCGATGTTGAGGTGGTTGATGCAGAAGGATGTTTTGTTCTTCCCGCGTTTATCGATTCACATACGCACGCCGTTTTTGCCAAGACACGTGAAGAAGAATTCGTGGATCGCATCCATGGTTTGAGTTATGAGGAGATTGCAGCGAAAGGTGGTGGGATTTTAAATTCCGCAAGAAAATTAGCAGAACTTTCGGAAGATGAAGTTTTCGAAGCCGCCAAAAAAAGAGTGGAAAAAATCATTCAATCCGGAACCGGAGCTTTGGAAATAAAATCCGGGTATGGGCTATCACTCGAAGGTGAATTAAAAATGCTTCGGGTAATAAAACGACTGAAAGCAGCCATGCCTATCGCGATAAAAGCAACCTTTTTGGGAGCACACGCCTATCCAGAAAAATTTAAAGAAAATAAACGGGCCTACATCGACCTGATTGTTAGCGAAATGTTACCCGCAATACACATGGAAAATCTCGCCGATTACATCGATGTTTTTTGCGAGCGCAATTATTTCTCCGTGTCAGAAATGGAAGAAATTTTAAAAGCGGGAATTGCTATTGGGTTAAAACCAAAGGTGCATGTAAATCAATTTAGTATTTTGGGTGGAGTTCAAAAAGCGGTCGAACTTGGAGCAATCTCGGTTGATCATTTGGAGGAAATCGATGAAAATGACCTTAACGCCTTGAAAAATTCAGCTACGATCCCTACACTCCTACCGGGCTGTTCTCATTTTTTATCAATTCCTTTCGGAGATGCTCGACGCATTCTTTCCGCAGGCTTACCACTAGCCTTGGCGAGCGATTTCAATCCAGGTTCCTCCCCAAATTATCACCTCATGACAATTTTATCACTCGCATGTGTGAAACAGAAACTAACACCGGAGGAAGCACTGAATGCATTAACCATTAATGCCGCTGCCGCTATGGAATTAAGCGAGAGTCATGGAAAAATTGCTCTAGGAAGAAGGTCTCCCATCATGATGACAAAAGAAATTCCATCCTTAGCATACCTCGCATATGCTTTTGGAGAAGATCATATTCAACGAATATTCCTTTGATTCCCGCTAAAAATGTAACTTTGAACTATTCATGAAAGAAATATCCTTCCTTTTCGCGGTTTTATATTCAAGCTTTCTGGCAATTGGACAAAACTATGAATCCGATAAGGAACTCCTATGGGAAATTTCTGGAAATGGCCTAAAAACAAAGTCTTACCTTTTTGGCTCCTTGCATTCCAACGACAAACGCTTATTCCAATTGGCTGACTCCATTTATGTTGGTTTGAATCAAACGGAAAAATTAATTTTGGAGACGGATATTTTCGGGTTGTTTAATGAGTTAGATACCCGAATGGATTTACCCAAAACCTTATACGATAAAAGTGGAAATCCTTACACTTCCGAAAACGAAGCAAGTCAAACTTTTTACGGTGATGAAGATGGAATGCCACAATTCCTAGACGCCTATTTTCAACAATATTGCCTCAATGCGGGAAAAGGATTCATTCCTTTAGAGTCAATTAGCGATCAATATGAATTATTGACCGATCAAATTCAGGTTTCGAATAGACAGTTCATCGACCAGGCTGTCAATGACTTTACCGAGGAAAGACTCCTTGAATTGTATTTAAAAGGAGACCTCCTAGCTTTGGATAAATTCATGAAGGCGAACATGTCCATTCAAGATAACCTGTACGAAGAAGTGATTACGAAAAGGAATATAAGTATGTCGGTCAAATTGGACTCTGTACTTAAAACCAAAACCTCATTTTTCTGTGCCGTAGGTGCAGGACATCTTGGAGGATCAGGTGGGATATTGAATCTTCTTCGGTCTAAAGGTTATAAAGTTAGGTTGGTTCGATGGACGCATTCCGAAACCCCGGGTGCAGATGAATTAAAGGTCAGATCTGCCAAAGAATACCTTTTTAATGATGAGGCATCAGCACTCATCGCGAAATTTCCAGGCAAGCCCATCGTGTTAAAAGAACCGGATAATACGACACGGGTAATCTACCGAGAATTTGGACAAGGCAACACGTACGAAATTTCGATTTTACCAATGGATCTTACCATTAGCCCCGAGGAAATCGCTTCGATTTATATCGCAACCCCACCGAATACAACGATTCGTGAAGTACTTTTAGACGATGGAAGAATCGTATACGAAGGATTGTCTAATACGTATCCGGAAGGATTAAATTACGTTCAAATTCAATTTGGTGAAGGTTTCTTTGCAGTCATCAAAACATATGGAGGCAATAAATTCATGCATTCAAATCGTCCAAATCAATTTTTCACAAAGGTTTGGTTTGAATAGAATGCTTAACTTCGTTTGTACATCAACAACGCGGAAAACCGAATGTCTTTCATTGATCAATTAGCAAAAAAAATACTCAACGAGTACCCCAATCGAGCAGAATTGGTCGTGATTTTACCTTCAGAAAGAGCGGTCAAATACCTTGGGAATTCGCTTTTCAAATGCAATGATGGTCCATTAATTGCTCCGGAAATGCTGACGATAGACCGATGGATTCGTGCGCAATTCACGAATATAATCGATCCAACCCGATTGCTCATTATACTTTACGAATGTTACATTGAAACCAAAGAAGGTCAAGGTCAAAGTTTTGAAACATTTCTCACGTGGGGTTCCACGTTAATCAGTGATTTTAATGACCTCGATCGTTATATGATCGACCAAGATCAAGTTTTTAAAAATTTAAAATCAATTAAAGAACTTGAAAGTTGGCAAATTGATGAAGAAAACTACAGTGAATCGCAATTAAAATTTATGGCTTTCTGGGAACAAATCCCTGTCTTGCACAGCAAGCTTTTGGAAAAACTAATTGAACGGAATCAACTGACCTTAGCACAAGCTTATCGTCGCATAGCGGAACAAACGAATGAATTTATCGACTCCAAGAAAAAATACATCTTCGCTGGATTCAATGCACTTTCGAAATCTGAATTACAATTGATTCGTAACATCATGAAGCGGGGTGATGCCGAATTTATCATTGACGCTGATTCCTATTACCTTTTAAATGACCAACACGAAGCAGGATCATTCCTGAGAAACAACCTTTCCTTTTTAGAGATCAATCATCCACAGTATGTACAAAAAAGCTTGGAAACGAATTCCTTGGATGTTACGGTGATTGAATGTTCGCAACATACTGGTCAAATTAAGGTGGCTGCCACTGAATTGGCCAAATTAAGTCCGGCAGAACTTGACGAAACCTTGGTATTATTAGCCGATGAATCATTGATTCATTCCTTGGTTAAGAACATTCCTTCTTCTGTTGGTAAAGCAAACATTACACTCGGGCTACCCTTACAACAAACACCGGTCAAATCATGGGTCGACTTGCTTTTTACCATTCAGGAAAACAAAAAAAGATTTCGAACGAAAGCATTGTATTTCAAAGACTTTCAACGAATTTTGAACCATGTTTTTTGCCTTGCATCTATTCCAGAATCTGAAAAGAAAATGCTCACTATTACGGAACAAGATAGCATCCGAAAAAATAAAGTTTTTCAAAACGTTGAACGACTCAACCTTCCTCCGAAGGCCAAAATCATTTTCGAACTTGCAACCATTGACTGGGAAGGGGATTGGATCATTGCTTTAGCGCAAATCAGAAAATTAAATAACATACTCATCGATTCTTTTGGATCAACCTATGAGTTTGAAAAAACAGCCGTGCAGGTTTTTGATCAAGCACTGCGGGGATTTGACGCCTTGTTATCTGAGGGTATTCCGAAGATGGAAATGAGAAGTTTTAAATTACTTCTTCACCAGCATTGGTCCACCGCGAACATCGCCTTTCACGGAAATCCAACAAATGGACTGCAAATTATGGGTTTACTCGAAACGCGCATGTTGGATTTTAAGAACCTCCTCATACTTGGTTTAAATGAAGGTAAACTTCCGAATAACAATCCAATTCGCACCATGATCCCAATGGACCTTAGGGCTGCTTTTCATTTGCCATCTACAAGAGAAAAACAAGGCTTATTCGCACATCATTTTTACCGCTTGTTACATCATGCAGAAAAAATAGTGGCTACTTATACAGCTTCATCAGAACAAATTGGAAGCAACGAAGCAAGTCGCTACTTGATGCAACTTGAAATGGAATTAGCAAAAGCGAATCCGTCCATGCGCTGGAAAAAGAATTTTTACCAAATTCCATTTGCCGAACAATCCTTTACTAATGCTGCGCACATTGAAAAAACACCTGAAGTGCTTGCGCGGATAGATGCATTTTTAGAAAGGCCCTTGTCCGCCTCTGCCATCAATAAATACATGATCTGCCCCTTGGATTATTATTACCGATATTTAGTAGAATTCGGAGAAGATAAAGAAGTGGAAGAAGAAATCGAGAACCATACATTTGGTAGTATCATTCATACAACATTAGAATTACTCTACACGCCATTTGCCCAGCGGGATAAATCAGGCAACTTTATTTCTCCCCCTCCTCCTCCCCTGCGTGAGAAAGACCTTTTAAAGATGTTGTCGGAAGTCAAAGACCATATTTACAAAGGATTTATGGATCATTTTGATCAAGATGCTTCCCTATTTAAAACAGGGAAAAATCGCTTGAGTTACGAAATGGCACTTGAAATAACGAAAAACATCCTGGAAAAGGAACTTGAATTCATTCAAAACCTGAGCGAACCACTATACATAGAGCAAATAGAAGCAGAAATGTATGCCAATATTGAAGTAGAAACGGGCAATGGAACAAGAACCCTAAACTTCAAAGGATACATTGACCGAATCGATCGAATTGGAGACTCCTATCGAGTCATAGATTACAAAACGGGGAAAGTGAAGAAGGATGATGTCGCCTTTAAAATCAATGCAAAAAGTCAAATGAAAGCGTTTGTGAAATGTAAGCATGCTTTCCAACTTTCACTGTATTGTATGTTTTTTAAGGAAAAATATGGTTTTTTGCCTTCGGAAGCCAAAATTAATTCACTGATAAATGTCAATGAATCCTTCGATTTAACAGTTGATAAAGGGGAATTAGCAGATATGATTCCTCATGTAAAGGAGGTGTTATCAGAAATCGTGGATCAATTATTTGATCCAGAACAACCTTTTGAGCACGAGCCAGATGCCTCTTACTGCAACTATTGTTAATCCAAAAAAAAACCTGAAAAGATGAAAAGGAACGTATTCGCTTTCAATCTTTTCAGGTTACTGCAAGTTAAATAAAACCAAAACTGAACAAACGTTATTGTCCGGCTTTTGAGTAGACGCTTCCCCTTAAGAAAAGGTTGCCTCGGATCTATTAATATAATTCGCCTTTCAATGCAGTACGGTAATCCTTCATTTCTTCCCGATTAATTTTATGGTCTGCATTTTTCAATAAATTCAATAAGTACAATAAGTTCTCCTTATCATCTATCTCAATTGGATACTCGTTTCCTTCTTCATCTTCGTCATACTGAGCCTGCACATCAAAACATTCGTTTTCTGTTAAAAACTCATATGTCAAACGAATAAGTTTCACAACTAATGGATCCTGCTCCAACAAAGCCATTTCACGCAAAGCTTTTAAATCTTCTACCAAGTTTGCGGCTGTTACCCCACTTTTTTCAACATTTGCGATGATAGCATCTAATTTTTGATTCGCTAGTCCAGTTTTCATGTATTCAATTTTGATAGGCAAATTTAGTGGAAATGATTGAAATATTCATGCATTGGTCCATAACAATCTGCAAAAGCGCTATCTCAAGCGAAAAGAAATCCTATTTTTGTTGTATGGATTTCTTCATACAAGCATTTAGCATTGGATTTTTATTGAGCGTGATGATTGGTCCTATCTTCTTTCTTTTGCTCGAAACAAGCATCACCAAAGGATTTAGATCTGCGCTTGCCTTAGACTTAGGTGTGCTAATCAGTGATATCGTTTACGTCCTCATTGCTGTGATGTTCGTTGAACAAATCAAAGGCTTAATTGCCGGGAATAAACTCATGTTTAGCATCATAGGAGGTAGCATATTTGTTATTTATGGACTGATCAGTTTGTTCAAAAAAGTGACCATCATTGACTCTAAGAAATTAGAAGGGATTGATGCCAACCTAGAAACGACCAAGCAGCACAATAACACAAAGGACTATGTCTTTTTGGCCTTGAAAGGATTCGTATTGAATTTTGCCAATCCCATGGTGATTTTCTACTGGGTCAGTGTAGCTTCAGTTGCCAATAATGCAGTTCCAGAGGAACATGGGACATTTTGGGCATTTATTTTCTTGGGATTAGTATTAATTACATTTTTCAGTATCGATGTCTTAAAAATCCTTGCGGCCAAAAAAATTCGACCACTCGTTAACCAAACCTTATTAAATGCGTTAAATCGTTTAATTGGGATTGTATTCACCTTGTTTGGCTTGTTTTTAATCCTTCAATTCTTTTTAAAGAAATAATTCTTCATGAAACAGTTGTTCTTTATTTTGATCTTAATGGTCTTTTATCCTGCCATTGGACAAACAGTGTTGAAAGAAAACTTGGGACCAAAAGTTCGCTTGTATTGGGATGCGAATAACAAACACCTCCAAGCAATGGGATCTTATTTCACCAGTGAGGTTGTGCCAATAAGTACCGAAAAACACGGTAAATGGTCGTTTTATACATACGACGGTATCTTAGAGGAGGAGAGTAACTTTTACCGTGATCGATTGCTGGGGAAAAGGGTCTTTTATTATCCGAATAAACAAAAAAAAGAGGAATCGTATTTCAAGTTCAATGTTCCAGATAGTTTGTTTTTTCAATGGAACGAGAAAGGAACGCTATTAACGAAAGGTCAATTCGAATTGGGAAGTCCGGTTGGAGAATGGCATTACTATTTCGAAAACGGGAAAGAAAAATCCATTGAAAAAATGGTAAACGATACGGTTTTGTTAATGGCAAGTTGGGAAGAAGATTCTGCACATCGACAGACCATCATTAATGGAGATGGGATCATTGAAGAGCGTTACACTAACGGCGTTGTTAAAGCTTACTACACCTTCAAAAATGGCTTAAAAAATGGTTCGTTTGAAGAACGAACAGCAAATGGTGTTTTATCTGTTGGTGGAGCATTTAAAGATGGCAAAAAAGATGGTCTTTGGGAATTTTATTCCTTTCAAGGTGTGTTAGAAAAACGAGTGAGCTTCAAAGCTGATTCATTGGATGGTGCTTATTTAGTATTAACGTCAAATGGAGATACCATCACCTCAGGTGAATACCAAAAGGGCAAAAAAAATGGCTTTTGGTTATGGAAAACACCAGATAATCACTTGGAAATGTGTGGCTCTTTTAAACAAGATCAACAAGATAGCACATGGCACTATTATTTTTCGACCGGCGAACTTTCTTACATCGCTGAATTCAAAAATGGATTGAAATCTGGTGAATGGAATTACTTCTATCAAAACGGCACACCTTATAGAAAGGGGAATTACGTGAATGATTTGCGCGAGGGGAATTGGCAGACATGGTACGAAGACGGGGTTCTTTTGATGAGCGGTGCATACCACAACGGCAAAGAAGAAGGTGTCTGGTATAATTACTGGGAAAATGGAGCACTGAAAAACAAAGCAGATTTTAAAAATGGCCAGATTCACGGTAACTGGGTTTCTTACACTCCGGAAAGTGTATTATCGAACAGTGGGAAATACAAAAATGGATTCAAAGTAGGCACTTGGTATACCTACTACTACAATGGGCGCTTAAAAGAAAAAGTGAATTACAAAATCTTTACCCAGAAGAATGGCACCAATGATATGGCCGTCATGGGATTAAAAGAAACCATGAGTGATTTTCATGGAAATTACGAGGCATATTCTCAAAAAGATTATCAACTCAAAGCGAAAGGAAAGTACCGAAAAGGAATGAAACATGGTCAATGGATAGACTATTATCCAGGTGGGCTTGTTCCGACCATTATTTCTGAATACAGATATGGGAAATTAGATGGTGTATTTAAACAACTAGATCCGCGAGGTAGAGTGGTGTATGAAATTCATTATAAAAATGGACTCAAACATGGGCCATTTATTATTTACGGGGAAAATGGCAACATAGTAAGTCGAAAAGAATTTCGAAACGGGCACGAAGTATCTAATTCGGGTTCAGGAGATTTATTTACTCCCTAGGGCTTCAATGAATAAGGTCAATTCGATAAAATCATCTACACTCAATCTTTCTGGACGCTGCGTTACAAATTTCTCTGGTAAAGGAGCGTCGTGAGTCAAGGACTTAATGGAGTTTCTAAGTGTTTTTCTTCGTTGTTGAAATGCCGTCTTTACAACACGCATAAATAGTGCTTCATTACAAGGCAACGATTGACGGTCATTTCGAACACAGCGAATGACTCCTGATTTTACTTTTGGTGGAGGTATAAATACATGTTCATCAACAGTAAAACAATACGTAATGTCGTAAAATGCTTGCATGAAGACACTTAATATTCCATATTCTTTTGAACCGGGTTTTTCAGCAATTCTCACGGCAACTTCTTTCTGAAACATACCCATTATTTCAGGTATTTGATTGCGGTATTCCAGGCATTTAAATAGGATTTGAGACGAAATATTATAGGGAAAATTACCTGCTACAATAAATGGATCATTTCCCATTATTTGGGTTAAATCCTGGCGCAGAAAATCCGCATAAATAATTCGTTCACCCATGGATGGGTATTTCTGGTGTAAAAATTCAATGGACTCCGCATCAATATCCACAAGAAACAATTCAATTTGACCTTGTAATATAAGGTAATCCGTTAAAGCACCCATTCCAGGACCAATCTCCAAAACGCGGCGGCAATCGCGATGAAATGTAACTTGTTTTGCTATTCGCTCACACGTTTCTAAATCTTTCAAAAAGTGTTGTCCAAGGTGTTTTTTTGGTTTTACGTTCATGATGCTTTGAATTCTTCAATGACGGTTAACATCGTACGAAACGCAGCGAATTTGCCTTGGTACCTCATCGCATGGTCTTGTTGTAATTTTGGGGAAAAACGCACTTGATACTCCTCCATTTTTTCTGCAGATGGAGCTAGATACAGAAAAGAATAGGCCGAGCCACCATCCTCTTCTCCTTGAATTCTTGAAATGCGACATTCTTGAAAACAACCCGTTTCCATGACCTCAGGAATGTGAACCTTTCTCATCCATTCTAGCCATTCTTGTTCTATTTCCCGATCGATGCTGACGGTAACGTTATAAAGTATCATGCTACAAATGTAAAAAACTTGGGTGGATAGTGCTTTCCATACCTACACAATAAACTGAAAAACATGCGTTTTATAGAGATGATGTTAAAAAATCATATATTTGATCACATTAATTAACTAAACTATGAAAAAACTATTGTTTATCGCGCTGTCTAGCTTCTTGTTAAACAGTGCATCTTGGGCACAATCTTGTACACCAGGACCAAATTTTGTGGATTCCACATATGGTGTTTGGCCGGATACTACTCAGAATTTTCCGCCAGCGCTTGTAAATGTTGCTTATTCAACTGACCTCAATTTTAAAGTGCCTGCAACGGTAACTGCGGAATTGGATGCAACAGGTCAGTTTGTAGGATCACCTATACAAGGTTTCACTGTAACAGGAGTAAATGGACTTCCAAATGGATTTAATTATGCGTGTAACATTAGTACATGCGCATACGCTGGTGGAGCAAATGGTTGTGCCAATATCTGGGGGACAACGACAACTGCGGGAACCTATCCCATTACTATTGATGTAAGCGCGACCGTTTTGGTAACTTTATTTCCTGGTTTGCCTCCAACGCCAGTCACACAAACGGTTTCTTTCCCAGGTTATAAAATTGTGGTTGGAACTGCGGGAGTAATCGACGGAATCATCTCCCCGATCTCTGTAAGTCCAAACCCAGCGAATTCAAGCATTACGGTGAACGGAATCACAAGTGCAATGAACGCATCTGAAATTATTTTAACGAATATAGAAGGTAAACGAATTGAAACAAGAACACTAGATAATTCAACGAATGTAACTTTTGATTTATCTGGTTTGAATTCAGGAATTTACTTCATCCATGTAGCTCACGCTTATGGTGTAGAAACGGTGAAATTCTTCAAAAACTAAGATCTCAATTATCTTATGAAAAAGGGACTTCAAATGAAGTCCCTTTTTTATTTATAAAAATGCATTTCTGTGATATACTTGTAAACCGGTTCCGTAAGTAAATAACGAACGTCCTTTCCCTCCTTGATGGATTGTCGAATAAAACTAGCTGATACTTTCATAATGGGTGCATCATCGCAAAAAATGACCTTTTCTGAATTTCGATATGGGTGATCCATTGTTCCTTTCTGGGCAATTACTTCGGCTTCTTCTGAACTTGTTAATACCCTCGGATAAACATAAATCATGTGCTTCGCTAAAATCACTTCATGGTTGAACCATTTGTGAAACGTTCTTAGATTATCTTCTCCCATGATTAATGAAAAGTCATGATCGGGATACTTTTCTTTGAGGTGTGTTAGCGTGGAAATCGTATAATTTGGCTTTGGTAAATGAAACTCGATGTCAGACGCTTTTAATTTCGAATTATCCTCAATGGCTTCACGTACAATATTTAAACGGTGAGCATCTTTGAGTAATGTTGATTTGTCCTTTAAAGGATTCTGTGGGGTAACAACCAACCAAACTTGATCCAATTCCGTATGATCAGCCATATAATTTGCAATGATCAGGTGTCCAACATGGATCGGATTAAACGTCCCAAAATACAATCCTATCTTCATGATGTGATAAAGCTTTGAATGGCATTAAAAACCTGTTCAGTCGCAACCTCTAGTTTGTCATTTACAATAATGACATCAAATCCTTTCGCTCGTTCAATTTCCTGCTCTGCCTTGGACAAACGCATCCCTATTTTTTCCATTGAATCTGTGTTTCTAGCGACAAGCCTTTTTTCAAGCTCAGCTATGGAAGGAGGTTGAATAAAAATACTTAATGACTTCGGTCCCATCATTTCCTTGAGCTTCAATCCACCTTCCACGTCCACATCAAAAATGACGGTTTTCCCTTCCTTCCATATGCGTTCCAATTCAGATTTTAAGGTTCCGTAATACATGCCAGGATAGACTTCTTCCCATTCAACGAGGGCATTCTCTTGAATTCGCTGAATAAAAAGCGCTTTGTCCAAAAAATAATAATCGACACCATGCTTTTCGTTTCCTCTCGGTTCTCTTGAACAGGCCGAAATAGAAAAGGAAAGTGCTGGGATTCGCTTCAAAACGGCTTGAACAATCGTTGTTTTTCCTGCTCCAGATGGCGCTGAAATGATGATGCTTTTTTCCTCCATTGAACGATAATTACAAGGTGTTTAAGACTTGTTCTTTCATTTTCTCCAAACAATCTTTCATGTCTACCACACATTTTTGTATTTCTGCATGATTACATTTGCTTCCCAGGGTATTGATCTCCCTACCCATTTCTTGGCAAATAAAACCAAGTTTTTTTCCATTTCGAGGAATCATCATGGTGCTCAAAAAATAATCCAGGTGATTTGTTAAACGCATTTTCTCTTCAGAAACATCTAATTTCTCTAAATAAAAGATCATTTCCTGTTCCAAGCGATTTTCATCAATTCGGACATCAGATAAATCAGTCAGGGCTTTTAAAATTCGTTCCCGAATCACGACGATACGTTCAGGCTCAAAGACACTAATATCTTGAATTCCTTTTCGTATCGCAGCTATTTTTTCAGAAAAATCAGTGTGCAACGCACGTCCTTCTTGTTCCCTAAACTGGGTGAGCTTCAAACAAGCATTCGCAGCCAAATCCATGATGAACTTTTTCTCTTCCTCACTGATTTCTGGAGTTTGCTGGTTCAATACCTCTGGCATTTTCAGTACCATGGATAAATAATCAACAGGTGCCTCTCCCCAAGATTCATTCAACTGTTTTAATTCTTGGTAATAATTGGTGGCCAATTCTTTGTTGATCAATCCATTAGAAAGATCGCTTTGACTCTCAATGTAAATACCCAAATCGATTTTTCCTCGATCTAACTGCTCGCCAAGTAACTTCCTCAATTCAGACTCCAATTCTCTATATATTGTTGGTATCCTTAGATTTAAATCCAATCCTTTGCTATTTAAAGAACGGATTTCTACAGAAACTTTTTTTGATTCGAACAAGCCATTACTTTTTCCGAATCCTGTCATTGATTGCAACATATGTGCTGATTTTTACAAAGTTAGGTAAATTGAAGCGATTTAATCTTCCATCAATAAATCAGCATCAATCCCTTCGTTCTGTTCTTTAATGAACCAAGCGATATCACTCATGATTTGTCGTTTTTGTTCGTCTTCTTGTTTCGACTCTTCCACATATTCTTTTAAGAGCAACTGTGATTCAAGTAAGTGATGTTCTTCGAAAGGTCCTTGCATATTTTCAATGATGGTCAAGCATTCAAGTGCCTGCATAAAGTCACCGGTGGATGCTAACATAACAAAGAATGGTAAATGCTCATCGTATGATAACTTTGAATTCCAAATACTTGTCAATACTTTTTGACGGATTACAGCATCTTTTTCATCCGATAGAAATTGGACAAAAAACGAACTTGCTTCTTGCTTTTGAATATCCGCAAGGAAGGATAGAATCGCCTTTTCTACGGTGAGGTTACAACGACGCAATTTATCAATCACCTGAGGTAAAATAGTTAAATCACCTTGTTGTTCGAAGACTTTCAGTGCCGATAGTACATCTGTTTCAACTTCAGATTGAAATTGTTTCATTGCCTCTAAAAGTTTCACTTTTTTCTGCTGCATGCTCGATTTTTGTGCAAAGTTACAAATTCCAACTGAGGGCATCTAGTCAATCATTGTACTGCAAATAACAATTATGAAATTTTCATTGTTTAAAAGTTCACCGCTGCAGTGATTTCGGGAAGGTGATCTTTTCGAAATTTGTATCAAACCATTGTCATATGAAAAAAAGGTCTCTTATTATCACAGCAATTTGTACACTTATTGGAATAAGTTCATGTGTTGCTCCCAAGAAATACAAGGAACTTGAAGCAAGAGAGAAAGCTTGTTCGGAGGAATTAGCAAAATATAAAAAGAGTTCAAGCGATTTCGAATCCTTATCGAAAGATTTACAAAATAAGTATGATTTAGCAGCAAGGGACGTAGCCAAATTAAAACAAGACACTTCCGCGACTGGGAATGCCATGCGCTTATTGCAAAGGGATTATGATCAACTACTATCCCAGCACGAATCATTGGAAGCTTCATTCAATAAACTAAAGAATTTAAGTGCAAAGGAAACGGCTGAATTACAAACTGAATTGGAGAACACCAACAAAGCATTGCAACAAAAAGCTGATGCCTTATTAAAACTCGATGAAGAGTTAAAAGCCAAACAAAAATTATTAGAAGAGCGCGAAAAACGTGTGAATGAATTAGAGGAAGCGATTCGTAAAAAGGATGCGGGTATTCAACTTTTAAAAGCAAAAGTAGCAAATGCTTTACGTGGATTTGAAAACAAAGGGTTAACCGTCGTTCAAAAAAATGGAAAAATTTATGTGAGTTTAGAGGCGAAATTACTCTTCAAATCTGGATCTACTTATGTTGAACCAGAAGGAAGGGATGCACTCGTTCAACTTGGACAAGTTTTAGAAACTGAAACCGATCTTGAGATTGTTGTTGAAGGTCATACAGATTCTGACAAATTATCCAGTCCAAATTCACCAAAAAACAACTGGGAACTATCCGTTTTGAGAGCAACTTCTGTGGTGGAGATATTACTCGCTAATTCCGCCATGTCTCCAATGCAAATCATGGCCGCAGGAAGAGGGGAATTCCATCCAGTGGATGTGAACGACAAAGCGAAAAATCGCCGAATTGAAGTGATAATTTCGCCGAATTTAAATGAATTGTTCGAGATTATTTCGAACGATTAATCAGATGAACTATGGGGAATAAAGTAAAGCAAGGAACACCAGACGCCCCTGATACTCGTCCCGTTTGGTATGGAAAGACAACGCATCTGTTATTCGTTGCATTTGTTATACTCGCGACCTATTTCACGTATGCTCCGGGGTTTTCCACTGAGAAAGAGTTTACCAACTGGGACGATCTTGGTTATGTGGTAAATCAACCACTCATCAAGACCCAAGATGCGGATAGCACGGCATTACTTTGGAAGCCAAGCACGGAAGTGATGCTCAATTACCATCCCATTACCATGTGGACCCTAGCCAAAAATTATGAGTCGGCGGAACTAGACATTCAACCATACTTTCAAACCAATTTACTCTTACATGTCGCCAATGCTATACTCGTATTTATCCTTCTTTTTAGTTTGGCAAATGGCTCCATTTTTGTCTCATTCTTTGGTGCATTAATCTTTGCCATTCACCCTATGCACGTGGAGAGTGTCGCTTGGATTTCCGAGCGTAAGGATGTGCTTTATACTTTTTTCTTCCTTTTGTCCTTACTTTCCTATTTGCGTTTTCAAAGACAACAAAATTACATGTGGATGTTGCTTTGTTTTGGGCTTTTCATCCTTTCCTGTTTGAGTAAAGCGATGGCTGTGCCCTTACCATTCATATTGATTTTGATCGATTACGTTAAGGGCCGTAAAATCGATTGGAAATCACTCATTGAAAAAATTCCTTTCATCGCGGTTGCTGTTTGGTTTGGTTTAAACGCCATCGAAATCCAATCCAAAGGAGCCATAACAGATTTTGATTTTTTCACAAGTTGGCAGCGTTTGATGTTTGCATCTTACGGTTTCCTATCCTATTGGTGGAAATTCTTTGTTCCTACTGGCTTATCAGCTTTCTACCCCTACCCTAATTTGGATAAACTCGATCAGTTATCTTGGGAATTTACCTTTGCGCCATTTATCTTGCTTTTCGTTTTTGCAACTACTTTATTTATTTCCTGGAAAAAGAACATTGAAACGTTTAAAATCGCACTCTTTGGAATTGGATTTTTCTCACTTATGATTGCATTAGTTTTACAGTTCATCAGTGTTGGTGCAGCCATAACAGCTGATCGGTATAGTTACATTCCGTACATTGGAATCGCATTCATGCTATTGTTTATCCTTGAAAAATCGTCTTTTTACAGCCGATTTAAACCTTGGATTTTTGGATTCGTATTCACCTACTCATGTGTTTTTATGTTTCTTGCACACGAACGCACCAAAGTCTGGACGAATTCTGGAACGCTTTGGTCAGATGTGATTGAAAAACATCCGTTTATTCTTCAAACGAAAGGAGACAAAACGGTTGTACTTCAAACAGGAGCTGAAGTTGCCTATAAAAACAGGGGAAACTATTACCGTGAGCATGGTGATTCTGCAGCGGCAATGAAGGATTATTCCGTACTGGTTCGTGCGCGAGTGAAAGATCCATTGATTTATTCCAACGTTGGGAACATGTATGCACTGATGAACCAATACGATTCATCGCTTTTCATGTATAATTTGGCATTGGAGCGCAATCCGAAATCTTTTGATGTGTTTTTGAATAGAGGCATTACGTATGCCAAAATGCTGAAATACCCGGAAGCTTGTAAAGACTTTAATGCGGCATTGGCAATCAATCAAAACGATCTTGGTGCGTTAATCAACTTAAGTGCTGCCAGTTTAAACGGAAAGATGTATCAACAGTGTATAACTACGAGTGATCGGCTTCAAAAACTAGCTCCAAATCGCTGGGAATCCTATTTTTACAAGGGAACTGCCTATGTGAATCTAGGGAAGTACAAAGAAGGATTGTTGGTGCTAGAAAAAGCGATTGAACTTAATCCAAATGATCCTTTTGTTTGGTACAATACAGGAGTAGCACATCAGCAAATGGGAAACAAAGAGCAAGCGAAAAAATACATTTTAAAAGCTAAATCCTTGAATTATCCTGTTTCGGAAGCCGTGTTAAATTCGCTTTAACGAATGACATTGACGTGTCCGGTCATTTCTTCAAAAATTCCCTTGTCGATTTCATACACAAAACGCCATGAATATGTGCCGATTTGGACGGGCGTTCCTTGATAGGTTCCATCCCATTTAAAATTCAAATCATTCGATTCAAAAATGAGTTCTCCCCAACGATTAAATAAGTAAAATTGACCTCCCTGAATGCCAATAAACTGTCCAAAATAAAATTCGTTGCAATTATCTTGATCTGGGGTAAAGGAATTCGGAAAATAAATATAGCGCTCAGGGATGATACGAATCCATTTACTCACACTATCCACACATCCTTTTTGATCTGCAGCAATTAAGGTCACTAGGTAATCACCAGGTTCATCGTACACGTGGTTGGGGTTAACTAAGAAGGAATTTTGGCTGCCATCACCAAAATTCCAAACATAAGCCCATGCATTTTGCGATTGATTTAAAAATGAAGTCGACAGTCCTTCGGTTGGATATTCGGTCATAATCCAAAAATCTGCAGTAGGCTTCACCACCTGAACGAGGGCTACGCCCGTTACAAAGAATGTTTGACATTCATCTGAAACTTGCACGACAAAAGACGTTGTAGCACTTGGATGCACCCAAATTCCCGGAGCTGTTTGATTGGTTTGTGTCCATAAATAGTAGTAATTCCCAAAACCGCCTGTTGCTGTCACTTGTATGAACGCACTATCACCCGGACAAATTTGAATAGGTCCATTCAACTGAAGTGTTAATGGAGGACTTGTAATGGTATACAAAATGGAATCGATGGCAGAATTTCCACAATTATCTGATACAGTAATGATGTAATTGGTTGTCACCATTGGAGACACCGAAATGCTATCACCCAATCCAACGATGGAATTATTCGCCACCCATGTGTACGTGTATGCCCCTGTCCCACCACTTGCAACGACTCCAAAATCCTGCGGAAGGTAAGGGCATATTTCCGTAACATCGTTACTCACCAATAAACTAATTGGTTGATATTGTGGCACATTTACCTGGATAGAAGCGGTCGATGGTGTACTTGCACACGCATCGCTCACTTGCACTGAAATGGTTTGAGTGGAAATTGGTGTGAAATTAATAGAGCTGCTTGTTTCTCCAGTACTCCAAGAATATTGATATGGTGTTACCCCACCTGTTACCGTTGTGGTCAATGTAATGGGATCACCTGGACAGGAAATAGTTCCTCCATTGATGGAAACATTTACTGGCGCGACATCTTGAATATATAGCGTGACAACGAGCGGGGTAATGTTTCCACATGGGTCACTGATTGGAAAGGTTAGTACCACGTTTTCAAGTCCTTCCGTTAAATTATCGAATAAGGCATTCATCGTAAACGTTGCCATAGATTGGCCAGCGTTAAACGTAATATTTCCAGGTATTCCAGAAAAATCTAACCCATTGGTTGCCGTTCCACTTATTTGAACAGGGATGGTCAAAGAGGAATTCAAATTGTTTTGTCTTGTCAGCGTTACATCTGCACTAACACATCCTTCTGCTAACCAATCGGGATTGGTATAAACTTGCTGAGAAAGTGTATAGTCAATTTCGATCGGAGTCTTGGTTGACAAGCTATTTGCTTCCAAAAACATACCAGAATCCCATGCGCCATCTCCAGCGTCGGCAATGGCTATGATCAAATGATACGTTTGTCCGCATTGAACCTTTGACACAGCCTCCAATACATGCGTAAAACCATCGTACTGAATGTATTGCGGATTCGCGTTATAGGGCGCTGTATTTCCATCTCCATTAAAATGGAAATATTGTTGATTGGTGATTGTATTCACATTATTGATCGAAACGATGCCACCACCATTGGGTAGTTGTGCAATATTTTGCATTCCCACAATTCCCGGTCCCGAAATAAAAAATCCAAATACGTCATTGTATCCCGAATTATTAGGTGGTGCGAATTCAGGGTATTCATCCGATCCAAAAACATACTTGAAACGGACAGTATCTGCGTATGGAATAAAATCAAACTCTAATGTTGCTGCGTTGTATGTTTGTGTTCCACCGAGTAATTGATTACTCAAAAGAGGTGAGCCTGGAGCATTATTGTCCATGCCTGAATTGGTCTCGTCATTTGGCCCCTGCGGACCACTATTGGTTGCTTGAACCGTTCCTGTGGTCATCACAATACCTTGGGTTATTCCCAGAGTCGTATTATTTGCGGTAAATTGACCAATTGCCCCTGGACTACCATTATACGTCACATTAGAAACCGTCACTCCAGATCCCAAAAGCACATTTTGAACTAATCCTTGAGGAGATAAACTAGTATTTGTGATCAACTGGCCAAAGGCCAATGAATGCATCGCAAAAGCAAGCAAAATCAATTTTAATTTACCCCTCATATAGAACTACTATATACTAAACGTAAGATCACGAAAATCGTTGTTAAAAAATGTGTTTTTTTCAAAAAAAAAGGATGCCTAAGCATCCTTTTTAACATTTTCAAACATTATTTAATTAATCTTCCATTAAAGGTTTCATGGTATACCACGCTAAAAATGGAAAAAAGTGCATTGGCATCGCATATCCCCAGAATGCTATTTGGTCACACTCTTGGCATTTGTCTCCAAATTGAAACAATAAGACTCCTAACAATGAAGCAATGGATAAGGTGCTGAATAAAAATCCAAAAACAAACTCTCCTATTTTCTTAGAAAGAACTTTTAGCACCAACCAATGGCCTAATGTGGCTAAAATTGTTCCAATAAGACACGAAATAAAAAGCGCTGGTATTGGGACCACTGATGAATAGTCTTCACCTGTGATTTTATCACTTTGAAAAATCGCACTCCAGGCAAATGATACTAGTCCGGCAAGTAAACCAGAACTAACGGCTAATAAAATTCTTTTTTTCATATTTTATTTTTTTTGAACAGGTAACGTGGCAGTAATTTTAATGTTGTCAGCGACCTCATTGCCTTTTTTGCCAATGTTATAATCTGATCGATTCACGTTAAATTTAGCAATAAAAGTGCCTTTTGTGCCTTTTTTAGTAAAAGTAAATGGAATCGTCACATCCTTTTTGATGCCATGCATCTCCAATTTTCCTATTGCTTTATATCCCGCATCCGTTTTTTCAATTTTGCTTGATTCAAACTCAATATATGGATATTTATCTGCATGAAACCATTCTGAACCGGTGGCATGTTTATTCTGTACTCCATTACCCGTATTAATCGAAGAAACCTTTAATTTAAACGAGAACTTCGAATTGCTCAAATTTGCTGGATCAAAGATGATCGTACCGCTCATTTGGTTAAATGTTCCACTTACATCCTTATTTGAAAAGGCAACTTTATGCGTTTCCAAAATTTTCCATGCTTGGGCTTGAGTGGCAAAAGCAAGGAAACAAATGAATAATAAACTAATTGATTTCATCCGAAAATCGTTTTTGAGCATTAGTTTTTAGATACTTCTAAATCTGCAATTAAATTTACCTCATCAGCCAATCCTTTTCCTGATTGTCCAACACCGAAATCTGTGCGTTTTACTACACCAGTAATTCTAAATCCTGCAACATCATTTCCAGCTTGATTCTTTACCACACCTGTGTTTACCGCTTGTAAGGTTACTGATTTCGTTACACCGTGCATCGTGAAATCACCTGTAATGACATATTTGTTTCCTTTCGCCTTTTTGACAGACGTACTTTTAAATGTTAAGGTTGGGAATTTCTCCGCATCGAAAAAATCTGCTGTTTTCAAATGGTTGTCGCGCATATCGATTCCGGTATTGATGGAATTAGCTTGGGCCGTCATTTCAATTGTTGCTGATTCAAAATCTGCATTAGGCGTGCTCATTTTAACATCAAAGTTTGAGAATTGACCATGAATATCAGTGATTCCCATATGTTGAATGGTAAATCCTAAACGGGAATGAGCACCGTCCATTGACCAATCTGCCAATTCCAATATTGTGAATGAGAATAATGCAAATGCTGCAAATACAGATAAAACTACTTTTTTCATACTATTTTTATTTTTTGGTTAAACAATAAATTCCGTGCAAAGTTCACACGATTTTAAGGAATTACACTTGATGTAGGTTAATGATTGTTGTTTTTTGTTGGAACTAATCCAAAGGTGCTTTGAGTAAGCTTAATTTTTCAAAAGCATCTTTGATGTGGCGAATGGGCTCTACAACGAGACGTAATTTGTCGTTTTGTTGGACCAGTCGAAATCCTGATTGATGTTTCATTATGGCGTTCAAGGTATAGGTAAATGCTTCCGTTTCAAAGAAGGGAGATTGGGGATTTGCAATAAAGTAACCCACCAATTTCTCGGACTTGATCACCAACCTTTCTAATCCCAACTCCTCCGCTAACCACCGAAGCTCGAAGGAGAATAATAGTTCTTTCACTTCCCTAGGCAATGGTCCAAAACGGTCTGTTAATTCCTGAGAGAATTGTGTTAATTCCCCTTTGTTTTTTAAATGATCTAGTGCTTGGTATAAACTTAAACGTTCCGCCACGTTATTGACATAATCGTCAGGTATGCGCACTTCCATATCCGTTTCAAAAATGCAATCTTGGACATAAGAAGACATGAATTGATCTGTATGACGTTCATCAAATAGTTCCTTAAGCTCACTTTCTTTCAATTCTTGCATGGCTTCATTCAAGATTTTTTGATACATCTCGAATCCTATTTCGGAGATGAAGCCACTCTGTTCTCCACCCAACATGTTTCCTGCACCACGAATATCCAAATCCTTCATCGCGATGTTAAAACCAGATCCCAAATCTGAAAATTGAACCAAGGCTTCCAATCTTTTGCGTGCCTCGCTCGTAAGCACACTGTACTTGGGTGCTACCAAATAGCAAAACCCTTTTTTATTAGAGCGACCTACTCGTCCCCTTAATTGATGTAAATCACTTAAGCCAAATTTGTGTGCATCATTGATGATGATGGTATTTGCATTGGAGATATCAATTCCGGACTCAATGATCGTTGTTGCCAAAAGCACATCATATACACCATTGATGAAATCCATCATGATTTTTTCTAATTGCTTTCCATCCATTTGTCCGTGACCAATACCCACGCGAACTCCTGGACACAAGCGACTGATCATACCCGCAATTTCTCGAATATTCGAAAGTCGATTATTGACAAAAAATACTTGTCCACCGCGAGATACCTCATAAGCTATCGCATCGCGAATCGCTTCTTCTTGAAATGAAATGATTTCCGTGAGCACGGGCTGACGATTTGGCGGTGGTGTATTGATAATACTCAAATCACGTGCACCCATCAACGAGAATTGCAAGGTTCTAGGAATCGGTGTTGCGGTGAGTGTAAGCGTGTCTACAGTGGTGCGTATGGTCTTTAATTTATCCTTGACAGAAACTCCAAACTTTTGTTCCTCATCAATAATCATTAATCCCAAATCTTTGAATTTTACTCTGTCCGCTACCACAGCATGCGTACCGATTAATATATCAATTTTCCCTTCGGCCAGTTTTTTGAGTGTTTCCGTAATTTCCTTCGCTGATTTAAAACGATTGATGTAATCAACCGTGCAAGGAAAGGCAGAAAGTCTTTCTTTAAAACTACGGTAGTGTTGCAAGGATAAAATGGTCGTTGGTACAAGTACTGCCACTTGTTTTGAGTCACTTACCGCTTTAAACGCTGCCCGAATAGCAACCTCTGTTTTTCCAAAACCCACATCACCACATACCAAGCGATCCATTGGCGTAGATGCTTCCATATCGCGCTTTATGTCTTGAGTTGCTTTGAATTGGTCTGGTGTATCTTCGAACATAAAGGAAGCCTCTAGTTCGTTTTGCAAATAACTATCCGGTGAAAATGTGAAACCCGGTTGGCTTCTTCGTTTCGCATAAAGTTGAATCAAATCAAAGGCCAATTCCTTGATTTTTTTCTTTGTTTTATTCTTTAAGGTCGCCCAAGCCTGGGTTCCTAATTTATTCATTTTAGGAATGGATCCATCCTTTCCTGTAAACTTTGAAATGCGGTGTAAAGAGTGAATTCCTACGTAAAGAACATCCCCATCTTTATAGACAAGGCGAATGGCTTCTTGTGGTTTTCCATTTACGTCAATGGTTTCCAAGCCAGAAAATTGCCCAACACCGTGATCTATGTGTGTTACATAATCTCCCTTTTGAAGGTTATAGATCTCCTTGAGTGTCAAAGCTTGCTTGGCCTGACGGAATCCTTCTTTTAAACGAAAGCGATGGTACCTTTCAAAAATCTGATGGTCCGTATAACACACGAGTTTCAACTCCGGAGAAATAAATCCTTCGTGTAAGGAAAAATTCATTGCTGTGAAATTGACTGCAGCACCAATGTCCTCAAAAATTTGATACAAACGCTCAATTTGTCTTGGTTGATTGGAAAAAATCAAATTCTCAAAACGATTTTCTTGACGCGCAAGTAAGTCGGCCTTTAGCAGATCAAAGTTTTTATTAAAATTCGGTTGGGGTATGAAATCAAAGGTAAATACCTGTTTGCTCGAATAATGGTAAACAGGTCCCCATTCAATGACTTTTGCCCGCTCCAAACTATTTTGAAGTTCAACGGATGAGAGGTACAGGGAACTGGGTAAAGTGTGTCGTACTGTTTCACTAAGACCAGTATATATTTCCACAGAACGATCGTATTCTTTTTTGAGGATGCTTTCCATGCGCTCGAAGGAGCTTATCCAACAGCACAATTCAGGTCCAAGAAACGTAAATATATCTTCTTGTGCTTCAATGGTCATTTGACCTTGAATATTGGGAATCACATTAAAAAAAGCATGCGTACCGATCGAAAGCTGAGTTGCGGCATCAAAGGTTCGGATGGATTCGACTTCCTCGCCAAAAAATTCAATCCGAAAGGGAAAATCATTGGCATAGGAAAAGACATCGACGATTCCTCCTCGAATGGAAAACTGTCCCGGTTCATATACAAAATCGACCCGTTCAAAGTGATATTCTAAAAGCAATTCATTGATGAAATCAATGCTATAATTTTTACCATGTTCAATTCTCAAGGTGTTTTTGATCAAGTTCTTTTGCGTTGGAACTTTTTCAAAAAGCGCTTCTGGATAGGTGACTACCCAAGCATTCGCACCACCAGAAATGCGTTCAAGAACCTCTGCTCTTGTGACAACATTGGCGTTATCCGTTTCTTCCAATTGATAGGGTACGCGATAGGATGCAGGAAAAAACAAGACCCTTTTATCCTCCGGAAACAATCCTTCTAGGTCATTTAGAAAATAAGCAGCTTCTTCCTTATCGTTTAAAATGAACAGGTGATTTCCTGGAACTTGTTGAGCTACACAGATAGATGTCAATGATTTAGCTGATCCAACGAGTCCCTTCCAATGGACACGCACGTTCCCCTGACTTAAGTAAGAAGCCGTTTGATCGATTTGCCCAAGCTTGGCAATGGATTTCAGGAGGTGCGTTTGATCCATGAATAGCGCGAAATTAATCAATCTTATTTGATTCGGAACGAAGAAAATACAGAGATATTTTATGTAAAATAACAAGACAGGTCAACCTATTTGATTTTTAAAAAAAAGCAATCGGTGAAATGTACCAAAATGAACTGATGATCGTTGTTCTTGTACGTGAGAGGTGAAATAACAATTAGGTGTGAATATCTAATAAGCTTGACACGATTTAAGCAGCGTTCATTTTATACTTTTATCCGACGAAAACTAATAAACAATATGAAAAAACAATTGAAATACCTATTTGTGGTCACTTCATTGATCTCAACTGGATTTATGTATGCTCAGGACCAAGTTGCACCTGTGGCTACAACAACAGCAGAAGAAACAGGTAAAATCGTAGAAGAAATTTCTGCTTTAGAGTTCCTGATGAAGGGTGGTGTGTTTTTAATTCCAATTGCACTTCTTTTGTTTTATACTTCTTATGTGGCTGTAGAGCGCTATTTGTATATCAAGCGCATGACCAAACACAATAAAAACATGTTGACTCAAATTAAGTCCAATTTAGAGAATGCGAATATTCAAGGTGCTTTGAACACCCTGTCACAAGATCAAACGGCATTTGGAAATGTGGTAAGAGAAGGAGTTCAGTCCATGGGGAGACCTATCCCACAAATCGAATCCAACATGGAGAAAGTAGCCAATATCGAAATCGGTAAAATGGAAAAGAATATTGGACATTTGGGATTGATTGCTGGTATTGCTCCGACACTCGGATTCATTGGAACCATTTCTGGGGTAATCAAAATTTTCTATAGCATTTCTGTCACAGAAAACGTTTCGATCGGAAACATCTCCGGAGGACTTTATGAAAAAATGATCTCTTCTGGATCGGGATTGGTAGTAGGTATTATCGCCTTCACTGCCTACCACTTATTGAATGGGATGATTGATAACTATGCGTTAGCAATCCAACGAGTAAATTTAGAATTCATCAAATTGAATCGACCAAGCGATGGCAATAAAGCGTAATAGAAGGTTCCATGCAGAGGTAGCTACTTCCGCATTGAGCGACATCATGTTCTTCTTGTTGTTGTTCTTTTTAATTATTTCCACCCTTGCGAAACCGAACGTGATTAAAGTTCCGCTTCCTCAGGCAAAGAATAATGAGAAAACAAACAAGGCTCATGTTGCATTATCTGTCCAAATTGATCCGGTGACCAATGCCAAAAAATACAGCATTGACAACAAAGAAGTTACCTATGATCAAATTGGACCAGTTCTCGTAGAGGAAACCAAGAAAAAAGGCGATACAACGGTCATTTTGCGCATTCCTTTCGATTCGAAAGTACAGGAATTAGTTGATTTGCTAGAGATTGGGATGGTGAATCAACTCAAAATGATCATCGCGACCAAAGAACATAGTTAGGATTTGTCATTACTGACGTTATCTTGTTAAAGAATAAAAAATGAGTGGATACATTGACATATTTGAAAAAGATTACCAGGAATCACGAAGTGAAGTAAAGCGTTCCTTGATTTATACTTCTATCTCCTTGCTTTTACTTTTTATTCTATTGGTCCTCACTCATTTCAATATTCTTCCTGCCATCCCAGAAGATGTTCCACCTTTGAAATCAGACGAAGTCATCGAATTGTTTGAAATGGATGTTGCCCTGATTCCTGAAGAAAGTGGAAGTCGAGGTGGCGGTACGTCATCTCAAGGACCAATTGATCAACCTCAAGACCAAACAGAACGTGTTGCGACAAGTCACTCCAGTGATTTTAGTTCCACGAATGGTCGATCCAACAACCACAACACCAATAACTCCAATAATCCAACTTCATCTACACACCATAGCACAAACTATTTTGGTAGTGGTGGAAATGGTGGAAATGGTGGGTCAGGAAATGGTCCCTTTGGCGGGCCAAATAATGGAGCTGATAATGGACCCGGAAATGGCCCTGGATCGGGTAAAACGCCTACTCTCTATGGAAATATTGGCGGTCTTGCCAAGGTTTATACCGATCAAATCGATGTGACTTCTCGCGTTGGATTAATCGTAACGCTCAATGCTGAAGGTAAAATCACCGATTGCAAAAACATTAAATCCGTAACGACGTGTAAAAGTCAGGCGGTAATCAATGAAGTTATTCGCTTGGTGAAATTAAAAATGTACGGAAACAAAGATCCAGGTGCGCCACTTAGAACGATTAGCTATACTGTTGCAGTAAACCCAACCTAATCTTTCTTATTGATTTAGGAGAAGGACATTGCCTTTTCCACCATCAATTTTGATCCGACATAATACGGAATGCGTTGGTGTAATTTCGTTGGTGTAATTTCTAGAATGCGCTCACGACCTGTGGTTGCGAGTCCACCCGCTTGCTCCGCGATAAAAGCCAATGGATTGCATTCATATAATAAGCGCAACCTTCCCTCTGGTGCAGAAGGAACAGCAGGATAAATGTAAATCCCACCTTTAATCATGTGTCGGTGAAAATCTGCTACAAGCGAACCAATGTATCGTCCTGAATATGGTTTTCCTGTTTGATTTTCGTTGCTTTGACAATACTGAATATAGGATTTTAGTCCGGGTTCAAAATCATTTAAATTACCTTCATTCACCGCGTACATACGTCCATTTTCAGGCATTTTCATGTTTGGATGAGAAAGGAAAAATTCCCCAATACTTGGATCCAACGTAAATCCATTCACCCCATTTCCTGTTGTATAAACGAGGATCGTGGATGAACCATACAATACATAACCCGCTGCTACTTGAGCAGTTCCTGGTTGCAACATGTCTTCGAGTGTTGCTAACGTTCCTTGAGGAGACACACGTCGGTAAATGGAAAAAATCGTTCCGATGGAAACATTTACATCAATGTTACTCGAACCATCCAGTGGATCAAATAACACCACGTACTTTCCTTGTTGGGCTTGTTCGGATTCGAAGGCTAAAAAATCATCGTTTTCTTCGGATGCGATTCCGCACACTTCCCCACCATTTGAAAAGGCACGAATAAACGCTTCATCTGCTACAACATCTAATTTTTGTTGTTCTTCTCCTTGAATGTTTTGTCCGCCTTGTGCACCAAGAATGTGTTCAACCAATCCTGCTTTTCTTACATCGTTGCTAACGACCTTTGATGCAAGAACGATGTCATTGAGTAATCTGGAAAGTTCACCTGTTGCGTAGGGAAAATGACTTTGATTCGTCACGATAAACTCGTGCAGCGTGATCAATCTTGACATCGTATGTTAGATAGAGAACATGCTACCATGCTCGTTTCCTATTTGAATTGGGTTGACGATTAAGGTAGGAATCAATGCATCATTGGTAATGATGTACTGTTCGTAATTCGTTGTGAGGGCAGAAAGGAAATTAGAACGATTCAGGTTCATGATCGCGATCAAATCAGCATCTACACTAACCGCATACTTCACTACTTCTTTATCGAAACCACTGCGGGAAACGATGGCAGAAGTCATTTCAATGTTTCGATCCTTGAAAAAACTTTCTGAGAAAGTGATGTTTGAAATAACTTGATGGCGTAAGTATTCATCTGTTTCATCTGGCGTTACCACGTGAACCTTAGAATTAAAGTATTTCGCCAAATTAGCGACAATGGATAATTTTTGTTTTGTTTCCTTGTGCAAATCCATTGGAACGACAATGGAGTCGTATCCTGTAGCTTTCACTGATTTTTCTTGAACAATGATGAAAGGAACTTGGGAACTTGTAACTACTTTCAACGCATGGCTTCCAGTAATGTGCTGCCAACCATGTGCTCCATGGGTAC
The DNA here is from genome assembly GCA_041169645.1 of Bacteroidota bacterium. Classification (GTDB taxonomy): domain Bacteria; phylum Bacteroidota; class Bacteroidia; order Flavobacteriales_D; family Crocinitomicaceae; genus UBA952. The sequence continues at coordinate 4,113 of JBEEIV010000003.1, read as the reverse complement.
CCATAAAAATCAATTCCGCTTGGTGTTCTGCAGCGAAAGCACCAATGTCTTCAAAAATACTCCCTATGCGAACATTTGGAACAAGAGCAACACCATCAGCTGCATGATTTTCAATCACCTGAGTTAATTGTGCTAAGGCATCTTGAATTTGACTTTCTTTTGAAACGACATGAATTAATTGTACAACCGCATTAAGTGGTTTAGCTGTTGCAATAGCATGTTGTAGAGCGATTTCCGCAACTGTCGTAAAATCATGAGGTACGATAAAAGTTTTTTGTTGCATAGTTGTATTTTTTACAAAATTAAGACAAAGTGACTAAAGAACGCACTAGTTTTATCTTTATTTTTGTGTGAACGCGATTTACTATTCGCGATAAATAAAAGATTATGCCAATTATTGGGAAACTCATCCAAAAAACGACTGCACTCAGCTATCGGCGCAACGCAAAAAAAGGGATTGATTACCGGCATCAATTGGAAGCGTTACGTGCAACTCTTGAGCGTGCAAAAAATACAAAATTTGGATTTGTCTACTCTTTTCATTCCATACTTACGAAGTCTGATGTCGTGTCGCAATACCAAAAAATGGTGCCCATTTTGGATTATGATCAGTTTTATGATAAGTGGTTAAAAGAATCGATTAATGGTGTCAAAGACCATACTTGGAAAGGGCGGATAAAGTATTACGCCCTATCATCGGGGACCACAGGTTCGCCCAGTAAGCGGATTCCTGTAACAACAGAAATGATACGTTCTTTTCAACGTGTCAGCCTCCGGCAATTCTCCATTCTACATGAATTAAATCTTCCCGAGGAATTCTATTCAGCAAGTATTTTGGCAGTTGGTGGCTCGACAAAATTGACAAAAAAGAGTACGCATATTGAAGGTGACTTAAGTGGGATTTTGAAGAAGCATACCTCGATTATTGCTGCTCCATTTACCAAACCATCAAAAAAAATAACCAATTTAAAAAACTGGAAGGAGAAATTACCTTTGATGATTGAACAGGCTCCAAAATGGAACATTGGGATCATTGCAGGAATTCCAAGTTGGTGCATCCTACTGATGGAAGAAATCGTGAAGCACTATCAGTTAAGTTCCATTCACGACATTTGGCCCAATTTGCACGTGTATGTGCATGGGGGCATCTACATGGAGCCTTACCGTGAACGATTAGAAAAATTATGCCGTCACAAAGTAGAATTATTGGACACGTACTTAGCAAGCGAAGGATATTTTGGCTATCAGACGAGTCCAAGTCGAAAAGGAATGAAATTGTTGATGAACAACGGAATCTTTTTTGAATTTGTCCCTTTCAATTCAGAATATTTTGATGAAAATGGGGAGTTAATTCACCCGAATAAAGCCTATACCATCAGTGAGGTAAAAGAAGGTGTTGATTATGCCTTGGTCATCACTACGAATGCAGGATTATGGCGTTATTTAATCGGTGATTTGGTCCGTTTCGTTGATTTGGAAGCACATGAAATCATCATATCTGGACGCATCAAACAATTTTTAAGTTTATGTGGTGAACATTTGTCCTTGGATAATATTAACCAAGGATTGATGAAGGTCGCAAAATCAAAAGGAATTCCTATTTCTGAGTATACTTTATTTGCCGATGAAGCAAATCAAAATCACCGTTGGTATATTGGTTCCGAATTGGAAATCGACCCCATTGAATTGGCACATGAAATTGATCAGGAATTATCCCTCATTAATGACGATTATGCGTACGTGCGAAAATACAATTTGGGTACGCCAAGTTTTCAGATCATTCCTACTTCTCTTTTCTATGGATTCCTCGAATCACTAGGTAAATTAGGCGCTCAGAATAAAATGCCAAGGGTATTAAATCCTGAACAAGCTAAAAAATGGTTAAGCTTTCTTAGCGCAAACGGTTACCATTAAATAGTGATTTTTTAGTGAAGGTATAGGCAAAATTCACTTCAATGGAATGGCGATAAGCGCTTGAAATACTTCCGAAATCTAAGTCATAACTTAGTCCAACATCAATTGAACCAAGTGTTAAACAAACATATGGAGCCATCGTTCCCATGGAACGAAAGTAGCATCCCATGAGGACTGATTGAGAATTAACCAAATCAGTAATTTCAGATACACCACGTATTTTGGATCGGTAAAATAAACCTAAGATGGTTTCTTTGTGAGCACCTTGAAAGTACTGCATAACACTTAATTCCATGCTTGACCTAGTATCAAAGGCATATTTCAATTGCGTATGCAAGCAATACTTACGGTAGAGTCGATCCGTAGTTAAACTATTGTAGTTCAAACTCGGGGAGTTCACATGGGCAATCGAAAAACCTCCTAAAAAAGCAAATTGTCCGGAACTTAGGTTTGGTTTATTACCGGGTATGTATCGATAATTCATACCAAGACCTGCATCCAGGTAAGAAAAAGAGGTGAAATCATTTGCCTCTCCTGAATACACATTGGGGTCCAATGAACTACCATTCCATTGAGAATAATACAGTAAACGTGAAAAATCAGCACTGCGGTTACAAAATGCAGTTTGTATTCCCGCTGAAAGCCAGTGTCCTTTGGCAAGTGGAAGGTGTCCGCTAAAAGACGTGCCAAAAGATTTTTGTGTCATTTTAGAATCTCCGCCAACATCATTACTAAAGAAAACGCCTATTCCGGCATAGGCTTTATCATTTCTTTTGGATTTTCCGGCAGCAAATTCACCCATTCCATAGCTCGTCATGAATTGAGTTCCGGCACCGAGCCATTGGTTTCTATTTTGCAAGCTGATTTTCTCAAATCCCTGATGCATAGCTGTTGCCGACGGATTCCAAATGGACATCGTTTTATCCATTTGTGTCAAATGATAATCCTGGGCAAAGGCCCGAAAAACGATTAAAGCAAAAAATAAGGAACGGAATTTCATTGCGAATTAGCGAATTAAGGTGATGTTTCCGGATAATTTTTTTGTTGTTCCACCTACATACGTCACGTCTACAATGTACGCATAAACACCCGTATTCAATAATTTTCCTTTATATGAGCCATCCCATTTAAATGATTTATTGTTTGATTCAAACATCATGTTGCCCCAGCGATCAAATACTTTAAAGCTAATGGCTTCAATGTTTTTTCCAACGATAATTTGATATACATCGTTGTCTTGATTTCCAACTCCATTCGGTGAGAATGCGGTTGGAATATAAATTCCATCTGCACATTCTGGTGAACTGGTATTTGGATCACATGGATTTAATGGGTCCGACCCTTGCGTCACTTCTAAGGCATCATTATACCCATCACCATCCGTATCGGGGTTGTTAGGATTCGTTCCAAGAACACCTTCTTGCGCATCGGTTAAACCGTCGAAATCTGTATCCAATTGACAGCCTGGTAACGTATCATCCGGATCACATGGATTTAAAGGATCCGAACCATTGGTAACTTCTGTTCCGTCATTTGCACCATCCCCATCAGTATCCGGATTGGTTGGACTCGTTCCGGCTAATCCTTCCTGCGTATTGGTTAAACCATCTCCATCCTGATCACATGGACCAGCATTTGCGTTTGGTATACATGGGTTTGCATTGTCTGGATCTAATTCATTCATCACTCCATCTCCATCCGTATCTATGATGATTGATTCAAGAGCGTCTATCAACCCATCTCCATCCGTATCCAAGGGAACAGCTGGGTTTGATCCAAGTTCAGCACAATCATTTTCACCATCACCATCCGTATCCACCACATTCGGATCTGTACCCGCTGCAATTTCAATGGTATTCAAGCACCCGTCTCCATCTAAGTCCGGAATATCTGGCACAAAAACAGCAACAATGGTTTCAGGTCCGTTGATGTTTATAAAATTTGTATCCTGTAAATTCCCGAGTCCCATAGGACCTGTGGTATATGTCCAGTGATCAAAAATATAACCTGGATTGGCCAAAGCTGTCACATTGGTTTGTATCCCACCAAAATAGGAAGTTGACCAAGAATAGGAAGGTGGTGTGATCGAATTTACCTTTAAGGTTCCTGCATTCGCAGGAGAAACATCAAATGTTACTGGGAATGGACCAGTTAACTGGTAACAGTCGATCATACCTTGAACAATCGCCGTACAACGGG
>JBEEIV010000002.1:0-7124 GCA_041169645.1 Bacteroidota bacterium | reverse complement strand
TTTGCTCAATTTGATCATAACGTTCACTTGATTGACGTTTCTCAGGCTGCATTGGACAAAGCTTTGGTGACAATTGGAAAAAACTTGGACCGACAAGTCGCAAAGGAAGCAATCACTGAAGCAGATAAAGCAGCGACGTTGAGTAATTTAAAAACCTTTACGAGCATTTCGGAAGGGGTGAAAGGTGTTGAACTAGTAGTAGAAGCAGCGACGGAAAACATCGATTTGAAATTGAAAATCTTCAAAGAATTGGACGAAGTAACAGCGCCTGAAGTGATTTTGGCAACGAATACTTCCTCCATTTCGATTACCAAAATTGCATCTGTCACGAACCGTGCAGATAAAGTGATTGGAATGCACTTCATGAATCCAGTTCCTGTGATGAAATTGGTCGAAATCATTCGTGGATATTCTACTTCGGATGAGGTAACGAATGTCATCATGGAAACATCGCGCCAACTGAAAAAAGTACCGGTTGAGGTGAATGATTATCCTGGATTTGTCGCTAATCGCATTTTAATGCCAATGATTAATGAAGCCATTTACACTTTGTTTGAAGGTGTAGCTGGAGTAGAGGAAATTGACACCGTGATGAAGTTAGGTATGGCTCATCCAATGGGTCCTTTGCAATTAGCAGATTTTATTGGATTGGATGTTTGTTTAGCGATTCTTGAAGTATTACATGATGGATTCGGAAATCCAAAATACGCGCCATGTCCTTTATTGGTGAATATGGTTATGGCTGGTAAGAAAGGGGTTAAATCTGGCGAAGGATTTTATTCTTGGACGCATGGTACGAAAGAGCTCGTAGTCGCTGCGAATTTCAAGAAATAAGTTCCGCTTTTAATTTTTCTAAAACAAGTTGATCAATTGGAAAGGTCAAGTCACTTTCTTGTAAATCTGACAAGGACACCCAACGTTGCTTTTCTGTTTCTTCCTTAAACGGAATAGAGTAGGAGAGAGTTCCTATGCCTTGGGTTGGTGCAATGCTCACCTTGTAATAAAATACCACAAGCGAGTGTTCTTTATCGAAAGCCGATACTTGATGAAAATCATTGACATAAAAAAAAGAGGCATCCAACATTTCTACCGAGAGCTCTTCCTGCAATTCCCTTTTTAAGGCGTCCGTAATTCCTTCGTTTGCTTCGATTCCTCCACCTGGAAATTTAGTAAAAAAGTGTCCAAAGCGACATTCGTCAGAAATGAGAATACGATTCGATTCATCGATAATCAGTGCGTAAACACGAAGGTTAAAGCGATGCGCCAAACTTATTTTAAGAATTTAAAATTCTTCCCAATGTAAACCGCTGAATCTCCCAATTCTTCTTCAATGCGCAGCAATTGGTTGTATTTGGACATACGGTCGCTGCGTGAAGCTGATCCTGTTTTAATTTGTCCAGTATTTAATGCTACTGCTAAATCTGCAATGGTATTATCTTCTGTCTCTCCACTTCGGTGACTCATCACAGAGGTATAGCCATTTCTTGTAGCCATTTGAACCGCCTCGATTGTTTCGGTCAACGATCCGATTTGATTTACTTTCACTAGGATTGAATTGGCAATTCCTTCTTCAATTCCACGCGAGAGACGTTGCGTATTGGTTACGAACAGATCATCTCCAACTAATTGAACCTTATGACCTAATTTCTCCGTAGCTAATTTCCATCCTTTCCAATCATCTTCTGCTAATCCATCTTCAATGGAAATAATCGGATATTTTTCACACCAATTTACCCAATAATCAACCATTTGTTCAGAGGTCATATCTGCACCTGTTGATTCGAAATGATAGATTCCAGTCTCAGCATTGTAAAATTCGGAGGATGCTGCATCGAGTGCAATATGCATATCCACGCCAGGTTTGAAACCTGCTTTTTCGATGGCTTCGATCACCACTTGAATGGCTTCTTCGTTTGATCCTAAGCTTGGTGCAAATCCACCCTCATCACCAACATTTGTTGACATGCCTTTTGCTTTCAATACACTTTTCAAATGATGAAAGACTTCTGTTCCCCAGCGCAAACCTTCAGAGAAGGATGATGCACCAAATGGCATGACCATGAATTCTTGAATATCAATTAAATTATCAGCATGTGAACCGCCATTCAAAATATTCATCATTGGTACGGGCATTGTTACTGCGCCGACACCACCAATGTATTGGTACAAGCTCATTCCAGCTTCTTGGGCTGCAGCGCGTGCAATGGCTAAGGAAGTACCAAGTATCGCATTCGCTCCGAGTTTTGATTTAGTAGCAGTTCCGTCTAAATCAATCATGATTCGGTCTAAGCGCTTTTGATCAAATACATCCTCACCTTGAAGTGCTTCATTGATGATGGTATTGACATTCTCAACGGCTTTTAGTACACCCTTACCGAGGTACTTTGTGGCATCTCCATCTCTTAACTCAACGGCCTCGTGAATACCAGTTGAAGCTCCTGAAGGTACTGCGGCACGACCAAGAATTCCATTGCTGGTAAATACGTCAACCTCAATGGTCGGATTTCCACGGGAGTCTAAAATTTGTCTTGCATGAATGTCGGTAATGTAGCTCATATTATGATTTATATTGGTTCATATGATCAATAAATTGATCGAATAAGTAACGAGAATCGTGAGGTCCAGCTGAGGCTTCTGGGTGATATTGAACGGAAAAGACGGGTTTTCCAACTAATTCAATTCCAGCGATGGTGTGATCATTCAAATGCACGTGGGTCACCTTTACTTTATCTTGAGCTTCCATGCTTTGTTTTGATATAACAAACCCGTGATTTTGACTGGTGATTTCTCCTTTTCCTGTTTTGATGTTTTTAATCGGATGGTTGATTCCACGGTGTCCATTGAACATTTTCTCGGTTTGAAGTCCTTGGCTTAGTCCAAGAATCTGGTGACCAAGGCATATTCCAAAAACAGGTTTACCAGAATCTGCTAGTTCTTTCACAAGTTGAATTGAATCTTTCATAACAGAAGGGTCACCTGGTCCATTAGAAAGCATGTATCCATCTGGTTGAAACGCATCCATTTCTTCCTTGCTCGAATTTAATGGAAAAACTTTCACATGACATCCGCGATCAACCAAGCATCGAACGATGTTTTTCTTTACGCCAAAATCAATTAATGAAACACGGTACAAAGGATTTTCAGGTTTTACTTCAAACGCTTCTTTTGTAGAAACACGAGAAGAAAGTTCTAATCCTTCCATGGATGGAATCTCGCTCAATTTTTTCTTTAAATCGTCCACATCGAGTATTTCAGATGAAATGATTGCATTCATTGCACCTTTATGACGAATATGTCTAACAAGTGCGCGTGTATCGATGTCGGAAATCCCCACAGTGCCATTTCGTTCCATCAAATCTTGTAGTGATTCATTGGCGGATGAACGAGAATACCCATTGGAGAATTTTTTGGTAACAAGTCCAGCAATTTTGATGGAATCAGACTCTATTTCTGATTCATGAACACCGTAATTCCCAATATGGGAAGTGGTCATAATGAGTAGTTGACCCACATAAGACGGATCAGTAAATACTTCTTGATAACCAGTCATACCAGTGTTAAATGCGATTTCACCTCCGGTGGTTCCTATTTTACCAATGGCGATTCCTTCGAACACGGTTCCATCTGCTAAGACTAAAATTGCGGGTTGATTTTGTTGCATGAATTAATTTTGCTCAAAATTAGAAACTATGTATCAAATGGCATGTGTATAAACGAAAAAAGGCGGATAAAATCCGCCTTTTTTTATCAACAATATGTCAATTTATGCGTTTTCTTCGCTGTTTTCGGTTTCGTCGGCTTCAGGAGCTTCCTCAGCAGATGCTTCTGGAGCAGCTTCCTCAACAACTTCTTCAGCTTCAACAGCTGGAACTTCTTCAACTACCTCTTCAACAACAGCTGCTGCTTCTTCCGTTGCAACTTCTTCCGAAACAACTGTTTCTTCTGCTACTGCATCTTCAACGATTGTTTCTTCGGTTGTATCCATAGCTACTGATTCTTCTTTTTTCGCTCCACCACGACGAGAACGACGCGTAGTTTTCTTCGCGTTATCGTTGTTGTAAAGTTCGTTGAAGTCAACCAATTCGATCATACACATTTCTGCGTTATCACCTAAACGGTAACCAGTACGAATGATGCGAGTATATCCACCAGCACGATTAGCAATTTTTGGAGCTACCTCGCGGAATAATTCAGTTACCATATCTTTATTTTGAAGGTAAGAGAATACAACACGACGAGAGTGTGTAGAATCTGTTTTCGCTTTTGTTAAAATCGGCTCAACAAATACGCGTAACGTTTTCGCTTTTGCGATCGTTGTCGAAATACGTTTGTGCTCGATTAACGAACAAGCCATATTTTGAAGCATCGCTTTGCGGTGGCCTGTTTTCTTTCCTAAGTGATTTATTTTATTTCCGTGTCTCATGACTGCAATTCTTAATCTCTGTCTAATTTATATTTCGCAACGTTCATTCCGAAAGTTAATCCTTTGCTATCTACCAAGTCTTCCAATTCAGTCAATGACTTCTTACCAAAGTTTCTGAATTTCAACAAGTCAGATTTGGCATAGGATACAAGGTCTCCCAACGTTTCAACATCCGCAGCTTTCAAACAATTCAAGGCACGAACAGATAAATCCATATCAACCAATTTTGTTTTTAATAACTGACGCATGTGAAGCGAAGTTTCGTCGAATTCTTCGGATTCAGCTTTAATTTCACTATCCAATGTGATGCGCTCGTCAGAGAACAACATGAAGTGGTGAATTAAAATTTTCGCTGCTTCTTTCAATGCTTCTTTTGGATGAATTGATCCATCCGTTTTGATGTTGAAAATCAATTTCTCATAATCCGTTTTTTGCTCAACACGGTAATTTTCAATGGTATATTGAACATTTACGATGGGAGTAAAAATGGAATCAATGAAGATGGTTCCAAAATTAGCATTTGCTGTTTTGTTTTCTTCAGCAGGAACATAACCACGTCCTTTGATGATGGTCAATTCCATTTCAATCTTCACAGAAGACTCCATGTTACAAATCACTAAATCAGGATTTAAAACTTGAAATGCACTTGTGAATTTACCGATGTCTCCAGCGGTTAATTGATTTTGACCTCCAATAGAAACAATTACAGTTTCTGTGTCAGTTCCTTCGATTTGACGTTTAAAACGAACTTGTTTTAAATTCAAAACGATTTCGGTAATATCCTCAACTACCCCTTTCAATGTAGAGAATTCATGGTCTGCACCTTGAATCTTAACAGAAGAAATAGCAAATCCTTCAAGCGAAGAAAGTAGAATTCTTCTTAAGGAGTTACCTACAGTAATTCCGTATCCAGGTTCAAGTGGACGAAATTCGAACTCTCCGTTGAATTCATCGGAGTTGAGCATGATAACCTTATCTGGTTTTTGAAAATCCAATATTGCCATTTTCTATCGCTTAGGTTTATTTAGAATATAATTCGACGATCAATTGCTCTTTAATGTTCTCAGGGATCATTTCACGAGCAGGTAAGTTTAAGATTTTTCCTGACATAGAGGAATTGTCCCAATCTAACCAATCGTATTTTTTGTTACTAGCTGTTAATGAGTCATTAATTGCTTCCAAAGATTTAGATTTCTCTCTAACGCTTACAACGTCACCTGGACGCAAAGTGTAAGATGGAATGTTCACGACTTCACCATTTACAGTGATGTGTTTGTGGGAAACTAACTGACGTGCACCACGACGGCTAGGGGAGATACCCAAACGATATACCGTATTATCTAAACGAGCTTCACATAATTGAAGTAAGTTTTCACCTGTAATTCCTTTCATGCGAGAAGCTTTGTCGAACATGTTCGCAAACTGACGCTCAAGGATACCGTAGGTATATTTCGCTTTTTGTTTTTCACCTAACTGAATCGCGTATTCAGATTGTTTGCCACCTCTTCTTTTAGAGGGACCGTGTTGTCCTGGACCGTAATTTCTTCTGTCCAATGATTTGTCTGGTCCAAAAATTGGATCGCGAAAACGACGCGCAATTTTGGATTTAGGTCCTGTGTATCTTGCCATTTCTGTTTTGTTTAGACGGGAATCATGAATTAAGGCATTCCTTCGATGATTTACTTCCCGTGTTGATTAATAATTCTGTTATACTCTTCTTCTTTTTGGAGGTCTACAACCGTTGTGTGGTAGTGGAGTAACGTCAACGATTTCTGTTACTTCAATTCCTGAGTTATGGATTGCACGGATAGCAGACTCACGTCCAGCTCCTGGTCCTTTCACATAAACTTTCACTCTACGTAGTCCGAAGTCGTGTGCTTCTTTCGATGCATCCTCACCTGCAATTTGTGCAGCATAAGGCGTGTTCTTTTTAGAACCTTTGAAGCCCATTTTACCAGCAGATGACCAAGAGATCACTTGTCCGGCGTTGTTTGTCAAAGAGATAATTACATTGTTGAAGCTAGCTTGGATATGAGCTTCACCTGCAGCATCTACTTTAACGTTCTTCTTCTTTTTTTGATTCGTTTTTGCCATGATACCTATTTATTATTTAGTTGCTTTTTTCTTGTTTGCAACTGTCTTTCTCTTACCTTTTCTCGTTCTAGAGTTGTTTTTAGTACGTTGACCACGTAATGGTAAACCAGCTCTGTGACGAATACCGCGTGTACAACCGATATCCATAAGACGTTTAATGTTCAACTGAACTTCAGAACGCAATTGTCCTTCAGTCTTAATTTCATTAATCGCATTTCGAATAGCAGAAAGTTGATCATCGTTCCAATCTTGAACTTTGATGTTCTCATCGATGCTATTATCTTTTAGGATTTTTTGGGAAGTACTTCTACCAATTCCGTAGATATACGTTAATCCGATTACTCCTCTTTTGTTTTTTGGTAAATCTATACCCGCAATACGTGCCATATTCTACTAATTAACCTTGACGTTGTTTTAATTTTGGATTCTTTTTGTTAATCACGTAAACTCTTCCTTTACGTTTAACAATCTTGCAATCTGCAGTTCTCTTTTTTACTGATGCTCTGACTTTCATTTCTTCAATTTATTATTTGTATCTAAATGATATTCTTCCTTTTGATAAATCATATGGTGACATTTCAACCTTCACGCGGTCCCCAGGTAGAAT
>JBEEIV010000001.1:0-2617 GCA_041169645.1 Bacteroidota bacterium | reverse complement strand
AGGAGATATGGAAGAGGCCATGGAATGGATGAACGTAATTGATCAGGAGTATAAGTTAACCACCGAGGACTATACCATGGATGATTTCATTGAAGACCTAAAGAAAAAAGGATATTTAAGGGAAGAAATCCAACCAAATAAGCAAGGAGGTTTGTCGATTACAGCCAAAACGGAGCGTACACTTCGCAAGAAAGCTATGGATCAAATTTTTGGAAAGATTCGAAAAAATGGCATGGGAAATCACAAATCCAAAAAGAGTGGTCAAGGCGATGAGTCAACGGGTGAGTTTCGGAATTTTCAATTTGGCGATTCAGTGGAGCACATTTCGGTAACGGAAAGTTTAAAGAATGCGCAAATCAACAATGGGGTTGGCGAGTTTAAATTAACGGAGCAGGATTTAGTAGTTGAAGATACGCACCATAAATCTCAAATGAGTACGGTGTTAATGATTGATATTAGCCACAGCATGATCTTGTACGGAGAAGACCGAATTACACCGGCAAAAAAAGTGGCCATGGCTTTGGCTGAGCTCATTACTACTTCTTATCCGAAAGATACCTTGGATGTTATTGTGTTTGGTGATGACGCATGGCCGATAAAAATCAAGGATCTCCCATACTTGAATGTAGGACCATATCACACCAATACGGTGGCAGGTTTGGAATTGGCTATGGATATCTTACGCAGAAAACGGAATACCAATAAGCAAATATTCATGATCACAGACGGTAAACCGAGTTGCCTTCGCTTGCCGGACGGACAATATTACAAAAACAGCAATGGCTTGGATGAATACATTGTAGAGAAATGCTATACCATGGCTGCGCAAGCACGAAAAATGCACATTCCGATTACAACCTTCATGATTGCACAAGATCCGTATTTGATGACCTTTGTGGAGGAATTTACGGCATCGAACAAAGGAAAAGCATTCTTCACGGGCTTGAAAGGACTTGGAGAAATGATTTTCCATGACTATGAAACAAACAGAAAAAAACGAATCAACTAACACATGAATACTTCCCTAAGCACTTTTGGCGCACTCAAAGCATCTGGATACCAACCGAAAACAATTAAAACTGAATTACGCGATAACTTAATTCTGAATATTCAAGCGGGGAAAAATTCGTTTCCAGGGATGCACGGGTATGAACAAACGGTAATCCCACAATTGGAACGTGCCATTCTTTCTAAGCACAATATCAATTTATTGGGTTTGCGTGGACAGGGAAAAACAAGAATTGCTCGCCTGATGGTTAATTTATTGGACGAATATATTCCCTATGTATCCGGCAGTGAAATGAACGATGATCCCTTTCATCCAATCAGTCGCTATGGCCGCGATTTGATAGCCGATAAGGGAGATGATACACCGATTTCGTGGCTGCATCGCTCTGAACGGTTTTTTGAAAAATTAGCTACTCCAGACGTAACCATTGCAGATTTAATTGGGGATATAGACCCCATCAAAGCGGCGAATCTAAAACTTAGTTATGCCGATGACCGTGTGATACATTTTGGAATGATACCACGAGCGAACCGTTGTTTATTTGTAATCAATGAATTACCTGACTTACAAGCACGAATTCAGGTGGCCTTGTTTAACATGTTAGAGGAAGGTGACGTGCAAATTCGCGGGTTTAAATTGCGTTTGCCGCTCGATGTTCATTTTGTGTTTACCGCGAATCCAGAGGATTATACCAATAGAGGTAGCATTGTTACGCCACTAAAAGATCGAATTGGTTCCCAAATCTTAACGCATTATTCGCCAACTATTGAAATTGCAAAACAGATAACGCAGCAAGAATCAGCGCACTTAGACCAACGCTTGTGCACGGTACATGTTTCGGAACTCGCTAAGGATATCTTAGAGCAAATTGCATTTGAAGCTCGTGAGAGTGAGTATATTGACCAAAAAAGCGGCGTGAGTGCACGAATGAGTATTACTGCTTATGAGAACTTAATTAGTACGGCGGAACGACGAGCCTTGATGAATAATGAAACGGAAACGACGGTTCGCTACAGCGACTTGCTGGGCATGATTCCATCCCTTACGGGGAAAATGGAACTTGTTTACGAAGGAGAGCAGGAGGGAACCTCCTTTGTGGCGGAACACTTAATCAGTGCGGCAACGAAAACACTGTTTCTTCAATCTTTCCCGAAAATTGAAAAATTAAAAAAACAAGACCAAGAAACTGCGTATGACGAGGTGTTGCAGTGGTTTTTTGATGCCGATGAAATAGAATTGTTGGAAGAAGCACCAGAGAAAGTGCATCTAAAAACTTTGTTAGCCATTAAACCCTTGCAGAAATTGGTGCAACATTATTGTCCGAAAGTAACTAATGCCGATCTTCCGTTCCATATGGAGTTTGTGCTTTGGGCTCTTGTTGAATTTAAGCAACTCTCCAAAAAAAGAACAGCCGCAGGACTTTCCTTCAATGATTTGTATGGTGAATTTCTAACGGGACTGTAGGCGACATTTGGAAGTTTGGACATTAAGACATTTGGACTTTCAGATATACCTCTCGTTGAACTTAAAGCGGCCCTTCGATACGTCCTTTGGCCTACTCAGGGACCGCTTGAATCTAAATCATCAAGCAAAGTATCTAGGGTGAAT